>CAURCY010000073.1:0-7011 GCA_963523355.1 uncultured Streptococcus sp. | reverse complement strand
ATCTGGTATTTCACTTGGTCAAATCCTGTACCTCCCAAAGAATTTCGTCTTTGAACAGCAGTTTTAGGTTGCAAGTAGACATAGATATCCTCTGCAATGAGGGAATGATAGGTTTGTAATTCCTCCAAAGTCCAATCTTGAATATTTTTAGCAGACTTGATAGAGTCTAGCACTAATCTTCCTACAACCTCATGAGCTTCTCTAAATGGCAAGTCTTGCCCTGCCAAATAATCTGCCAACTCAGTCGCATTTGAAAAGTCCTTCTCTGTCGATTCTTGCATTTTTTCCTTGTTTACCTGCAAGCTGGATAACATACCTGCCAATACATCGAGGGAATTTAAAATCGTTTCGACCGTGTCAAACATTCCTTCCTTATCCTCTTGCAAATCCTTATTATAAGCTAAAGGCAAGGACTTCATGACTGTCAACAGTCCAAACAGATTCCCATAAACTCTACCAGTCTTTCCTCGAATCAACTCAGCCATATCTGGATTTTTCTTTTGGGGCATAATAGAGGAACCTGTTGTAAACGTATCTGACAAGGTAATGAATTGGTACTCAAAGCTACACCAATTGATCATTTCTTCGCAAAAACGGCTCATATGCATCATGAGTATGCTGGCATTGGATAGAAATTCTAAGATAAAATCGCGGTCACTAACAGCATCCAAAGAATTTGTATAAGGTTGCTTAAACTCCAGCAAATTGCTAGATAATTGGCGATCAATGGGGAAAGTCGTTCCTGCCAAAGCTGCCGCACCTAGAGGGCATAGATCTGCATGCTTCTGGTTAAATTCAAAACGTTCACTGTCTCTTTGAAACATATTGTAGTAAGCCATTAGGTGATGGGCAAAACTAATAGGCTGAGCATGTTGCAGATGTGTATAGCCCGGCATGATCGTCTCCACATGATTTTCCGCCAAGTCTAATAAAACACCCTTGAGATGAGCCAGTTTATCTAGGACATAGCCTAGTTGCTCCTTGAGATACAAGTGCATATCTGTCGCAACTTGGTCATTTCGAGAACGAGCTGTATGTAGTTTCCCTGCAAGAGGACCAATTTTTTCTGTCAGCAACACTTCCATATTCATATGAATATCTTCGTTTGTGATATCAAAGTCAAGTTGACCTGCCTCTAGCTCTTCTAAAAGCTCTTTCAAGCCTGCTTGGATCTTTTCTGACTCCTCCAAACTCAAAATGCCCGTCTGACCCAACATCTGAACGTGGGCTAAGGAACCAATCACATCAAATTTAGCTAATTTCTGGTCAAAAGATATACTCGCACCAAAGCGCTCTACCCAGTCTTCGACAGTCCCTTCAAAGCGACCACCCCACAATTTTGTATTCTTAGCCATATCACATCCACCTCTCTAGTCAATCGCCCTATTTGGCGCTTTTTTGAACCTCAGAATGAACCTTGGTTGGAAGTCCCCATAACTTAATAAAGCCAACAGCCGCATCTTGGTCAAAGGTATCTGCACTAGTATACGTCGCCAAATTTTCATCGTAAAGTGAATTTGGTGATTTCCGAGCCACGACCTGAGCGCTCCCCTTATACAGTTTGACTTTTGCAGTCCCATTGACAACTTTTTGAGTCTCTTTAATATAAGCAATCAAGGCTTGTGTAGCTGGACTAAACCACAAAGCATTATAAATGAGATTCGATAATTCATTTTCTATAATTGGTTTAAAATGAGCCACTTCTCTCACAAGCGTCAAGTCCTCAATTTCCTTATGAGCTGTCAGCAAGGTCACTGCACCTGGACACTCATAGATTTCTCTTGATTTAATCCCAACCAAGCGATTTTCCACGTGGTCAATCCGTCCGACCCCATGTTTTCCAGCTATTTCATTGAGTTTTTGAATCAAATCTGCCAATTTTAACCCTTCTCCATTGAGGGAAACTGGAACACCTTCACCAAACTCAATCTCAATGTATTCTGGCATATCTGGAGCTTGCTCTGGAGAAGTTGTGATGCCAAAGGCTTCTTCTGGAGCCTGATTCCATGGATTTTCCAAAATACCACACTCATTGGCACGTCCCCAAAGATTTTGGTCGACAGAGTAGGGATTGTCAAGGTCAGCAGGAACAGGAACCCCATTTTCCTTGGCATAATGAATTTCTTCCTCCCGAGACCATTTCCATTCACGAACTGGCGCAATCACTTTTAAATTGGGATCCAAGGCTGCAATCGATACTTCAAAACGTACTTGGTCATTCCCCTTACCTGTACAACCATGAGCAATTGTAGTAGCTCCTGTCTGATGCGCTATTTCAACCAATTTTTTAGAAATAAGAGGGCGGCTCAAGGCAGATACCAAGGGGTACTTTTGTTCATAATAGGCATGTGACTGAAGAGCCACTAGCACATAATCTGTAGCAAATTCGTCCTTAACATCAATGACATAAGATTCGACTGCCCCAACCTTAAGAGCCTTATCATGGATGAAATCCAAGTCTTTCCCTTCACCCACATCCATACAAACTGCAACAACTTCATAGTCTTTCTTTAGCCAGGTAATAGCAACTGATGTGTCCAAACCGCCAGAATAGGCCAAAATTACTTTTTCTTTACTCATGTTCTTTTCCTTCTTTCTATTTTTCAATGGACGCTTTAAAGGCATCCTCAATGAGTTTGTCTAATTCCCCAGACTCCTTCAACTTTTGAATGGTTTTATCGACCGCCTCTTTCAATTCCTTGCTATCTTTTTTCATGGCGACCGCATAAGAATCATCTTGCTCTTTTTCAAAATTGAGGTCTGCGATTGCTAAATCAGGATTATTTTCCACAAATCCCTTGGCAACAGGTTCTTCAAAGATAACGGCATCCACTTGCCCTGATTTTAAATCTGTAATTAAATTCCCATTTTTAGGCAGAGATACGAGGGATGAATTTTGTAGCAAGTCTTTCGCCATCGTCTCTTGAATCGAACCTTTCTGCGCTCCGACCTTTTTCTGCGCTAAGTCTTTGACAGACTGATAAGTGGCTAAATCAGATTTTTTGACAATGAGCTTATTTTTTGAAGTATAGTAGGGAGTTGAAAAATCGAACACCTTGCTTCGTTCATCTGTCTTAGAAACACCAGATATGGCAAGATCGGCTTTTCCTGATTGAACACTAGCCAGTACATTGTCAAAACTCATGGGTGATAGTTCCAATTCGACACCTAGTTCTGTTGCGATAGCCTTGGCTAATTCGATGTCTGAACCCACAATCTGATTTTTCCCATCAACCACTTTTTGGTATTCAAATGGAGCAAAATCTGGATTGAGGGCTACAACCAATTTTCCTTTGGACTTGATGGCTTCAATTCCAGCCGATTGATTGTTACTACAAGCAAATAGTAGGGGGAGCATCACTAAACCAAACATCGTCATCAACACCTTCTTCATCTTATTCATAACAAAGCCTCCTTTATGTTTATTCCTTTTGGTTGTATAAATAATACTCTTATCCTCATCATTTGTCAAGTCGAAATTGAAAAATTTTTCAATTTGAAACAAAAAAACCTAGAAATACTACATAAAAATGTCATTCCTAGGCGTATTTATGCTATTTCTCTCTGGAAATATGAGTATTCAGTCAGTCAAAAGGAGCTAAACGGACTCATTTCCCCTCGCCCAATTCAATGATCCGATGACATTGTTGGGCTACATAAGCATCGTGGGTTACAATAATAACTGTTTTCCCCTCGCGATTCATCTCTAAGAGAAACTTCAAGACCAAATCTCTATTTTCAGGATCCAGCGAACCTGTAGGTTCATCGGCTAAAATCAGCTGGCTGGGTTTTAAGATGGCTCTAGCAACTGCAATTCGTTGTTGCTCCCCACCAGACAACTCGGAAACCTTTTGATGCAAAGTAGCTGACAAACCTACTCTCTCTAAAATCTCTTCCACCTTTTTGAGCTTGTCTTTCTTAGACAATTTCACATATTTCAGCGCCAGCATAAGATTGTACTCGACCGTTTCATCATCAATCAGGGCAAAATTTTGAAACAGATAAGAGATATGTTCACGGATTATTGTTTGTGACTTAGCAGAATTGACCGCTAGATTTGTCTGGCCAAAAATCTCATACCGTCCGCTATAATCACCATCTATCAAACCTAATAAATTTAACAAGGTCGACTTACCACTACCACTTTTTCCAACAATAGCTACCAAATCCCCTTGATCAATCCTGAGAGATAAGTTATCCAAAATCACTTTGCCTCCAATGGTTTTGGTAATATTTTCCAACTCAATCATAAGATGCCCCCTTTCAATAACTCTACTAGACTTCTTTTCTCCATCCTAGAAGCCAAGACTAGCACAAATAGTATATCCAGACATGTAAAGCCTGCAAACAGCAGGAGTGGCAGGAGCGCATGGGCAAAGAAAATCAAGACTAGAAGAGGCAGACTATAGCCCAGCAAGAGCAGAACTAAGAGAGCGCGGTAGCGATCGACCAGTTTCCACCCCATAAACTTCTTGGTAATGATATCCCTGCGCTTCAACAAGAAAGTAGTAACGAGTAAAAAGTAGGAGACAATCATACTGAGAAGAGCAAATAAGGCAAACAGAACGTTAAAATTGCGAACAGAATCCCGATAAGTATCGACCATCTCCTCTTGAATTGCTTGAATCGATGAAAATTTTAAATAAGTCCCATCTGATAAGTTATCGACTAACTCTGTAATCACTTTTTGATTTTGTTCTGTATTTTCAACTTTCATCGGATTGTTTAAACCTGTCGTTGACAAGCGAGTCTTTTCTTCCCACATCATGTCTTGATCATTTACCAGACTAATGATTGGATTGTGGAGATTTTCCTTTCGCTCATTATTATAAGGGAAGAAAGACCAATCTCCTTCATAGTAGGCAATTTCTACATCCATATCTTCTATTGTTTGCTTCTGCTGATCTTCATACCTCAGAGAAAGATAGGCTATGGATTTTCCCAAGAACTGATTCTTGCCTTCTTGTCCTTTGTCACTAGCTGGCATCAAAATAACTTTTTTAGTGCCGGCATCTGGTAACTTAAAGCCCTTACTCTTTAGAAAATTGCTATTAGCATAGTAGACATCTACCTCATCAGGCAGTTGGTAGTGCTGCACTTGTTCTGCTTTGATGACTGGTTTGATAGGAAGACTCGCACCTCGCACATAGTTTACTTGTGTTTTTGCTAGCAAGTCTTGATAAAATTGGTAGAAATAATCTGTAGATTTTCCTGAACCGGCTAGCTCTTCTTGCCACAGGTTATCATTGAGTTGGAAGGTTTCTAAAGTCAGGTAATTCCCTTGGCTTACCCATTGTTGCTGATAAGCAAGTTCTTTATTTTCTTGTTCTAGACTTTTGCCCACCCCAATCAGTAAGGCCGTCAGTAAAATAGTTGTTCCTATTTTCATCACATAATTGAAGATGAGACCAAGTTTGACAGATGAAAAACCTTTCAACATGGAGCTGACTGTCATTTTCTGAATCATCAGGTAGGTCAGCCAACTGATGAACAAATACAACTGTAAAAGCAGAAATTGGGATAAGAGTAAACTTGGGAACAGAAGTTTTGGTCTGTAGTCCAGCATTAAAAATAGTCCCAAGTCAATGATAAGACTTCCACCCAAGAGAAGATAAAAATTAGTTTTTACAAAACCAGCTAAAATCGCCCTGCTTTGAAAACCAAGTAACTTTTGAACCCCCACTCGTTTCATCTCCATCATCGGCTGATAAACTGTCATTAAAATCACAAGCAAGATTGCCAAGATAAAGATAATGATAGATAGTAACAAAGCTTGATTTAGCACTCCAACCTGACTTCGGTAAGTGGGTTCTAATAAAATCGTCTTATCTATCTGGAAAAAATCACTCCACTTTTGTAGAATGGTATCACGATCTATCTCTTTGCTGGAGGTAATCATATAGCGCCCATTTACAGCATGGGATTTATCCTCAATATAGGATTGGAAGGTTTGGAGTCGAATGAGTTTCACCTTTAAAAAGGTGGGAATAGTGCCTAGATTATTGGGAAGATCCTGGTTGCTGTAGACTCCCTTCTCATTCTTTGAAAAATCAAGAGAAGTCAGACCGAACTCCTGATAGGGGAAGGTTTCCTTATCAAAAACACCAGCCTTGACCACCTCATCTCCATTATCTACTTTGATAATAGAGACCTTGTCTTGACTTGCAACCTCTTCAAAAAATTGGAGAATCGTTTCTGTCGGTTTAGTGACATCTTTCAAGTACAAGTCAAATGAATAAGTTGTCTTGCCCATCTCCTGAATCCGCACTATTTCTCGTGTAACATTTACATTCAGGACAAAAAACGTAGTACACAGCAAGAGCAGGAGCATACAAAGATGACTGATTTTTTCATAGAGATACCTCCCGTGAAGAGACGAAAGCGAGATAGTTGCAGGTACTTTTTATTTTTTACTAAATTTTAAGTAGGTGTAAATAAATCCTGCACTTATAGCCAGAGTTGTCCACCATTTAAAAGCAATATGCAAAAGTGAAAAGATTAGAAAACTGATGATTAGCGAGGCTAAAAGATAGACAATGATTAAAATTTTATTTTTCATAGGAATTGCCTTTCTGAATGGATTCTAGTATTTACAGCTCATTTGTAAAGTTTACAATAAACAACTAGGGCAATTGTCAATCAGAATGTTCTTTTATCTGTCAATAATCCTAGAAAATCTTGTCGTTTCAAGTCTGAGAAATGTTTGGTAGAGAGACTTCCCTTTTGAAGTCCATCATCTCTAACCTGCAAATAATAGCTATGTTGGCTTGTTTTAATTGTCAAAAAATCGCCAAATATAAAAACTCTTTTCCAGTTGCGAATCTCAAATTCTTTCATCTCTGATTTTGGAATGCGGATAAGTCCTTGTCGCAAATCACGATGGTGCTCACTTGTGAAAGTCATCCCATTCCCAAGATTTCTTATCAGTAGTTCATCTGGAGTCACCATCACCAGCGCTATTTTAGTTAAGAAAATTTCAACTGTTGGTGGTAAAATCGCCAAATTAAACCA
>CAURCY010000072.1:0-7180 GCA_963523355.1 uncultured Streptococcus sp. | reverse complement strand
GGAAATTCTACGATGAGATGGGCTTCAAACAGCTCAAGCAGGCTTTAAATGTGTCATCAGCTGATGTGGCTGAAAGTTTGGACTTTACTATCGTTGAGCAAGTCAGTCAAGATATGCTGAGTGAAGAGTCTATCTTCCACTTTGAACTCTTTGGTGAGAATTACCATACGGATAATTTGGTTGGTTTTGCCTGGTCTTGTGGAGATAAGCTCTATGCCACAGACAAGCTTGAGCTGTTGCAAGACCCAATTTTCAAGGATTTCTTAGAAAAAACATCTCTGAGAGTTTATGACTTTAAGAAGGCTAAAGTTCTTTTGCATCGTTTTGGTGTGGATTTGCAGGCGCCTGCTTTTGATAGCCGATTGGCTAAATACCTCCTTTCGACTGTGGAGGACAATGAAATTGCGACCATCGCTAGTCTTTATGGTCAGACTTATTTGGTTGATGATGAGACTTTCTATGGTAAGGGAGTCAAGAAGGCCATTCCTGAACGCGAGAAATTCTTAGAACATTTGGCACGTAAGATTGCAGTTTTGGTTGAGACGGAGCCTGTTTTACTTGAAAAACTCAGTGAAAATGGGCAATTAGAGCTTCTTTATGATATGGAGCAACCTCTGGCTTTTGTCCTTGCCAAGATGGAAATTGCTGGTATTACGGTCAAGAAAGAGACCTTGCTTGAGATGCAGGCTGAAAATGAGCTTGTCATTGAAAAACTGACCCAGGAGATTTATGAACTGGCTGGTGAGGAGTTTAATATTAACTCGCCTAAGCAGTTGGGCGTGCTTCTCTTTGAAAAATTGGGGCTACCTCTAGAATACACTAAGAAAACCAAGACTGGATACTCGACAGCGGTGGATGTGTTGGAGCGCCTAGCTCCTATTGCTCCGATTGTTAAGAAAATCCTGGATTACCGTCAGATTGCCAAGATTCAATCTACTTATGTGATTGGCTTGCAGGACTGGATTTTGGCGGATGGCAAGATTCATACTCGCTATGTTCAGGATTTGACCCAGACTGGGCGTCTGTCTAGTGTGGATCCAAACTTGCAAAATATCCCTGTTCGCTTGGAACAAGGTCGTCTCATTCGTAAGGCTTTTGTGCCAGAGCGGGAGGATAGTGTGCTACTCAGTTCGGACTACTCACAGATTGAATTGCGCGTTTTGGCGCATATTTCTAAGGATGAGCACTTGATTAAGGCCTTTCAAGAGGGGGCAGATATCCATACTTCGACAGCCATGCGGGTCTTTGGCATTGAACGTCCTGAGGATGTGACTGCAAACGACCGTCGCAATGCCAAGGCCGTTAACTTTGGAGTAGTTTATGGGATTTCAGACTTTGGTTTGTCTAATAATTTGGGCATTAGCCGTAAGGAAGCCAAAGCCTACATTGATACCTACTTTGAACGTTTCCCAGGTATTAAAAACTACATGGATGAAGTGGTACGTGAGGCGCGTGATAAGGGCTATGTGGAGACACTTTTCAAGCGTCGTCGTGAGTTGCCAGATATCAATTCGCGCAACTTCAACATTCGTGGTTTTGCAGAGCGAACCGCCATCAACTCTCCTATCCAGGGTTCGGCGGCAGATATTCTCAAGATTGCTATGATCCAGCTGGATAAAGCCTTGGTTGCAGGTGGTTATCAGACTAAGATGCTTCTGCAAGTGCACGATGAAATCGTCCTTGAAGTTCCTAAATCGGAATTGGCAGAGATGAAAAAATTGGTCAAACAAACCATGGAAGAAGCCATTCAACTCAGTGTTCCCCTCATCGCAGATGAAAATGAAGGGGCAACCTGGTACGAGGCTAAATAAAAAGGGGGCTAGTCCTCCTTTTTTGTAGTAGAATTATGCAAACCTTTTCAAAATGTGCTATACTGATGAAAAAGGAGGATTTCTATGAGTCAAGAATTTATCAATCCAAGTGATGGCGTGATTCGTCAGTATCTAGCAACTAGTAAAACCCTTGCTGTGGTGGGCTTGTCTGACCGCGAGGAAACAACCAGTAATCGAGTGACCAAGGAAATGCAGGCTCGGGGTTATAAAATTATCCCAGTAAATCCCAAGGCTGCAGGTGGTGAAATCTTGGGTGAAAAGGCTTATGCTAGCCTAGCGGAGATTCCTTTTCCTGTAGATATTGTCAATGTTTACCGTCGCAGCGAGTTTTTGCCTGATGTGGCGCGTGATTTTCTCAAGGCTGATGCCAAGATTTTTTGGGCACAGCTAGGACTTGAAAGTCTAGAAGCGGAAGAGATCTTGCGTGCTGGTGGATGTGATGATATCGTGATGAATCGTTGCATCAAGAGAGAACATACACGCTTGATTGAGGAAGCATAAGAAAAAGGTAGCTGGTGGGCTACCTTTTGTGTTATACTCAATGAAAATCAAAGAGCAAACTAGCCGCAGGTTGCTCAAAACACAGTTTTGAGGTTGTAGATAAGACTGACGAAGTCAGCTCAAAACACAGTTTTGAGGTTGTGGATAGAACTGACGAAGTCAGTAACCATACCTACGGCAAGGCGACGTTGACGTGGTTTGAAGAGATTTTCGAAGAGTATTAGAAAATGCCGATAAGGGTCTGCATACCAAGACTGGTGAGGATGATGGCAATCCAGCAGATGGCTCCGAGAACAATGGATTTTCCACTGGATTTGACCATAGCGACCAGATTGGTTTTGAGACCGATAGCACTCATGGCCATGATAATGAGAAATTTGGAGAGTTGTTTGAGAGGGGTAAAGAAACTACTGGATACACCGAGAGAGGTCAGTAGGGTGGTTAGGAGAGATGCAAGGATAAAGTAAAGGATAAAAAGTGGGAAGACTTTTTTCAGTTGTAAGCCTTGCTTATTTTTTTGTTCACGACTTTGCCAGTAGGAGAGAAAGAGAGTGATGGGGATGATAGCTAGAGTACGTGTGAGTTTGACAATGGTTGCGGATTCGAGGGTATTAGTCTGGTAGAGACTGTCCCAGGCGCTGGCGGTAGCCGTTACAGAGGAAGTATCATTGACCGCAGTTCCTGCAAAGAGGGCGAAGCCGTCATTGGATAGATGAAGCCAGGTGCCGAGGGTTGGAAAGATGAGCGCAGCCAAGACATTGAAGAAAAAGATAACGGAGATGGCTTGGGCTACTTCCTTTTCCTTGGCATGGATAACGGGCGCTGTCGCTGCAATGGCAGAACCACCACAGATTGAAGAACCTACTCCAACCAAGGTAGCCAGTTTTGTATCCAGTGCAAAGAAGCGCTGGAAGAAATAGGCAATAATCAGAGCTATTGAGATGGTGGACAGGATGACAGGGAGTGAAGATTGTCCGACTGCGAAGACTTGCGAGATATTGAGACCAAAACCAAGCAAGACAACGGCATATTGGAGCAATTTTTTAGAACTAAAGGTCAATCCAGCATCCAGTTGTTTATAAGACGAGAGAAAGGGATGTAGGAGCATGCCTATGAAAATGGCAAAAACGGGCGCGCCAATAACAGGGAAGAATCCTCCTAAGTACCAAGATACGATAGAAATGAGAAGGCAGGCAAAGATGCCTGCTCCATTTTTTGATAGAAATGACATAAAAACCTCCAAATAGAATCTGTTACCATTATAGACCTTTAAACAGGAAAAGTAAAATAGAAAGTGGAAAGTTATTCTATCATGTATTTTTGCGGTCGGGGGGCTTTTGTAGTATAATAGAGATACGTTTTGAAAGTAGGAGGTATCTATGGACTTAACTAAGCGCTTTAATAAACAGTTAGATAAGATTCAAGTTTCGTTGATTCGTCAGTTTGACCAGGCTATTTCGGAGATTCCTGGGGTCTTGCGTTTGACCTTGGGGGAACCTGATTTTACAACGCCAGATCATGTCAAGGAGGCAGCCAAGCGAGCGATTGATCAGAACCAATCCTACTATACAGGGATGAGTGGTCTGCTGACTCTACGTCAGGCAGCCAGTGACTTTGTTAAGGAAAAGTACCAACTGGACTATGCTCCTGAAAATGAAATCTTGGTTACAATTGGGGCGACAGAGGCTTTATCTGCTACTTTGACGGCTATTTTGGAAGAGGGAGACAAGGTACTTTTGCCAGCTCCTGCCTATCCAGGTTATGAACCGATTGTCAATCTAGTTGGGGCAGAGATTGTCGAGATTGACACAACTGAAAATGGTTTTGTCTTGACTCCTGAAATGTTGGAGAAGGCCATTTTGGAGCAGGGTGACAAGCTCAAGGCGGTTATTCTCAACTATCCAGCCAATCCGACAGGAATCACCTACAGTCGAGAGCAGTTGGAAGCTTTGGCAGCTGTTTTACGCAAGTATGAGATTTTCGTTGTCTGTGATGAGGTTTACTCAGAATTGACCTACACAGGCGAAGCCCATGTGTCTCTGGGAACCATGTTGAGAGATCAGGCTATTATTATCAATGGTCTATCTAAATCACATGCCATGACAGGTTGGCGTTTGGGTCTGATTTTCGCTCCTGCGGCCTTTACAGCCCAGTTGATCAAGAGTCACCAGTACTTGGTTACTGCCGCAAATACCATGGCTCAACATGCTGCGGTGGAAGCCTTGACGGCTGGTAAAAACGATGCGGAGCCTATGAAGAAGGAATACATCCAGCGTCGGGATTATATTATCGAGAAAATGACTGCTCTTGGTTTTGAGATTATCAAACCAGACGGTGCCTTCTATATCTTTGCTAAGATTCCAGCGGGCTACAATCAAGACTCCTTTGCCTTTCTCAAGGATTTTGCTCAGAAGAAGGCTGTTGCCTTTATCCCTGGTGCAGCCTTTGGGCGTTATGGAGAAGGTTATGTTCGCCTATCTTATGCAGCCAGCATGGAGACTATCAAAGAAGCCATGAAACGACTTGAGGAGTATATGAGAGAAGCATGATTCAGTCTATCACGAGTCAAGGCTTGGTGCTCTACAATCGCAATTTTCGGGAGGATGACAAGCTCGTCAAGATTTTTACAGAGCAGGCTGGCAAACGCATGTTTTTTGTCAAACACGCTGGTCAGTCTAAGCTGGCGCCGGTTATTCAGCCCTTGGTGCTGGCTCGATTTCTCTTGCGAATCAATGATGATGGGCTTAGTTACATCGAGGACTATCATGAGGTGATGACTTTTCCCAAGATTAATAGCGACCTCTTTGTTATGGCCTATGCGACCTATGTGGCGGCTCTTGCAGATGCTAGTTTGCAGGACAATCAGCAGGATGCTCCCTTGTTTGCTTTTTTACAAAAGACTTTGGAGTTGATGGAAGCTGGCTTGGATTATCAAGTCTTGACCAATATTTTTGAAATCCAAATCTTGACCCGATTTGGTATTAGTCTCAATTTTAATGAGTGTGTCTTTTGCCATCGGGTTGGTCAGGCTTTTGACTTTTCTTTCAAATATGGCGCCTGCCTCTGTCCAGAGCATTATCATGAAGATGAGAGACGTTGCCATCTCAATCCCAATATCCCTTATCTGCTCAATCAATTTCAAGCCATTGATTTTGAGACCTTGGAGACCATTTCGCTCAAGCCTGAAATCAAGCAAGAGCTACGCCAATTTATGGATCAACTCTACGAAGAGTACGTTGGGATTCACCTAAAATCAAAGAAATTTATTGATTCCCTAGCAGACTGGGGACAATTACTAAAAGAGGAAAAGAAATGAAAAAAATCGCAGTAGATGCCATGGGGGGCGATTACGCACCTCAGACCATCGTTGAGGGTGTCAATCAATCCCTAGCTGATTTTTCAGATATCGAGGTTCAACTCTACGGAGATGAAGCTAAAATCAAGCAATATCTGACAGTCACAGAGCGCGTCAGCATTATCCATACGGATGAGAAGATTGATTCAGACGATGAACCTACGAGAGCTATTCGAAAGAAGAAAAATGCCAGTATGGTATTGGCGGCCAAGGCTGTCAAAGAGGGTGAAGCAGACGCTGTTCTCTCAGCTGGGAATACAGGTGCTTTACTAGCAGCAGGATTTTTCATCGTGGGTCGTATCAAGAATATCGATCGTCCTGGGCTTATGTCAACATTGCCGACTGTAGATGGGAGGGGTTTTGACATGCTAGACCTCGGTGCTAATGCGGAAAATACAGCCCAGCACCTCCATCAATATGCAGTTCTAGGTTCCTTCTATGCTAAAAATGTCCGTGGCATTGCGCAACCACGTGTTGGCTTACTTAATAACGGAACAGAAAGTAGTAAGGGTGACCCGCTTCGTAAGGAAACTTACGAATTACTAGCGGCTGATGAAAGTTTGAACTTTATCGGAAACGTGGAAGCGCGTGATTTGATGAATGGCGTTGCGGATGTTGTTGTGGCAGATGGTTTCACGGGAAACGCTGTGCTCAAATCCATCGAAGGGACAGCCATGGGAATCATGGGCTTGCTCAAGACCGCTATTACAGGTGGTGGTCTTCGAGCGAAACTAGGTGCCCTCCTTCTCAAGGACAGCCTCAGAGGTTTGAAAAAACAGCTCAACTACTCAGATGTTGGTGGAGCAGTCTTGTTTGGTGTCAAGGCACCTGTTGTCAAGACTCATGGCTCAAGCGATGCCAAGGCTGTGTATAGTACAATCCGCCAGATTCGTACCATGCTAGAAACAGACGTAGTTGCCCAGACTGCGCGTGAATTTTCAGGAGAATAAAAGAGATGACAGAAAAAGAAATTTTTGACCGTATTGTGACCATTATCCAAGAGCGACAGGGAGAGGACTTTGTCGTGACAGAATCCTTGAGTCTGAAAGACGACTTGGATGCTGACTCAGTTGATTTGATGGAGTTTATCTTGACACTGGAAGATGAATTTAATATCGAAATCAGCGATGAGGAAATTGACCAACTGCAAAGTGTAGGAGATGTGGTTAAAATCATTCAAGCAAAATAAAGATAAGAAGTTCCAAGGCACTTGCTTTGGAATTTTTTATTTGGCTTAATACTCTTCTAAAATCTCTTCAAACCACGTCAGCGTCGCCTTACTGGAGGTATGGTTACTGACTTCGTCAGTTCTATTTACAACCTCAAAGCCGTGCTTTGAGCAACCTGCGGCTATCTTCCTAGTTTGCTCGTTGATTTTCATTGAGTATAAGTGACCGTTTAGGAACAGATTTAGTCTTTCTAGGGACAGGAGAAATTTGAGGACAAATAAGGGATATAATGAAATCAGAAAAATCAATCTCCAAAAAGGAGA
>CAURCY010000071.1:0-7407 GCA_963523355.1 uncultured Streptococcus sp. | reverse complement strand
CCATTGTTTCGATACCAAGTGACAATGGTGTTACATCAAGAAGGACAACGTCTTTGACATCACCAGTGATCACACCACCTTGGATGGCAGCACCCATAGCAACTACTTCGTCAGGGTTTACTGATTTGTTTGGTTCTTTACCAGTTTCAGCTTTAACAGCTTCTACAACGGCTGGGATACGAGTTGAACCACCAACAAGGATAACTTCGTCGATTTCTGACAAGCTCAAACCTGCATCTGAAAGGGCTTGACGAACTGGAACTTTTGTACGTTCTACAAGGTCACGAGTCAAATCGTCAAATTTCGCACGAGTCAAAGTCATTTCCAAGTGAAGAGGTCCAGCCTCACCTGCAGTGATAAATGGCAAGCTGATTTGAGTTGAAGTCACACCAGAAAGGTCTTTCTTCGCTTTTTCAGCCGCATCTTTCAAACGTTGCATTGCCATCTTGTCAGTAGACAAGTCAATACCGTTTTCTTTCTTGAATTCTGCTACCAAGTGGTCGATGATTTTTTGGTCAAAGTCGTCACCACCAAGTTTGTTGTCCCCTGCAGTTGACAATACGTCGAAGACACCGTCACCCAATTCAAGGATAGAGACGTCGAATGTACCACCACCAAGGTCAAATACCAAGATTTTTTCTTCTTTATCAGTCTTGTCCAAACCGTAAGCAAGAGCGGCTGCAGTTGGTTCGTTGACGATACGTTCTACTTCAAGACCAGCGATTTTACCAGCGTCTTTAGTTGCTTGACGTTGAGCATCGTTAAAGTAAGCTGGAACTGTGATAACTGCTTTAGTTACTTTTTCACCAAGGTAGTCTTCTGCGTAGCCTTTCAAGTATTGAAGAATCATAGCTGAGATTTCTTGTGGAGTGTATTCTTTTCCATTAGCAGAAACTTTTTCAGAAGTTCCCATCTTAGATTTGATAGAGATAACTGTATCTGGGTTTGTAACTGCTTGACGTTTTGCAGCATCACCAACGATGATTTCGCCGTTTTTGAATGAGACTACAGATGGAGTTGTGCGGTTTCCTTCTGGGTTTGCGATGATTTTGCTTTCAGTTCCTTCAAGAACTGCTACTGCTGAGTTTGTTGTACCTAAGTCAATACCGATAATTTTAGACATGTGTTTTTCTCCTTAAATTTTATATTCTATTTTCTTTTTGATACTCTTCTTAGGTGGCGGCGCCGTCAGAGCTTGACTTCGTCAATCTCTTTGACTAAACTTTGAGCCTAAGGTCTCAAAGTTTGCGCAAATAGCGCCACGGCGAAGAGTATCGTCTTTGGTTCGCTTCGCTCACTATTGCAAAGCCAAATATATTTTATCTTTCTTCATAGTTTATTGTCGTTTCGGACAAATTTTGTCAAGTTTTCTAAACTAGTTATAGACCACTACCATGGCTGGGCGTAGGATGCGGTCATGGAGTTTGTAGCCTTTTTGGAAAACTTGGGCGATGGTATCTGCTGGGTGTTCATCGTCTGCTGGGAGAGTTTGGATGGCCATATGATAGTTATGGTCAAATTCACCGTCAGCTGCGATTTCTTCGATTCCTTCTTCTTTCAAAGCGTGAATCAAGCTTTCTTGCACCATTTCCAAGCCCTTCTTCACATCATCTGTCAAACCTTCAACTGCGAGTGCACGCTCAAGGTTGTCCAAAGAAGGGAGAATCGCTTTTGCCAAGTCCTGGCTACGATAACGTTGCAAGTTTTGACGCTCTTCATTGGCACGGCGTTGGATATTTTGCATTTCTGCATGAGCGCGAAGGTATTTGTTTTCGAACTCATCTGCACGTTCATTTGCCAAGTCCAATTCAGACTTCTCAGGAGTTGTTTCTTCTACCGTTTCCACAACTTCCTCTTCTTGGACTTCTTCTACTTCTTCATTTTTTATATCTTGGGCCATTTTCGCCTCCTTTAATGATTTCAATCTTAATGTACTTCGTAATGATTACTGCTGAGGTAGCGGTAAAAATCTGTCAACTTCATAGTCAAAACACGGTTGACTACGTTGACTTGGTTGATTAGCTGTTGGTAATCCAGATTAACTGGACCGATAATGGCTAGAATTCCAACTCCCCGATAAGGAATGAGGAACTTGCTACTAATCACCGCTAGGTCAGCTAGACAGGACTCTTGACTGTCTGCAACTCGGACGTTTTGCATCTGATCTTCACGCAACCCCTCACGAATCTCCAGAGCCACCTTTTGCGGTTGGTCAAAGAACTGATAGGCTGCCAGATTGGCAAAATTCAAGAGATTAACCTTGCCCGCCACCACAATGTTTTCGTTGAACATTTCCTTAAAGATATGTTCAAAGAGATCGATCACATTGTCCGTTGTTGTAAAGTAACGCTGGATAATCTGCGGAATCTCCGTCCGAATCTTGTAGTGAATATCTAGAACGGTGTGCCCGAGGAAACGTTCCTGAATGATGCTCTTCAGTTTCAGCAAATCCTCCAGCAAAAAATTCCTTGGAATCAGAAACTGACTGGTAACTGTTCGTGACTCGTCTAGGGTAAATACTGCCAAGGCTGTATGTTGCCCCAAAACAACGATATCAAAGGCTGTCAAACGTTGCCTGCTCGGCTCAACATCCAGTGCTACTACCGTACAGCCACTCAAGTCTGTCAGTAGATTAGCAGCCTCTTGCAGAATATCCTCCAATTTGAAGAATTCCTGATCAAAGGCTTTGACAATCTCATATACCTCATTTTCAGCCAGTCGGTCAAAATCCAGTGAGTGTTTCACATAGTACTGAAAACCAGCAACACTTGGCATCCGACCACTTGAAGTATGAGCCTTCTCAAGCAAACCTTGCTTTTCTAGAGCCGCCATGTCATTACGAATGGTTGCACTGCTAGAGTTAATAGACTCTTGCAAGGCTTTGGATCCGACAGGTTCGTGCGTTTTGGTAAAGATGTCAATAATCAGATTTAAAATATCCTGCTGACGCTCTGTAACCATCTCATCACTCCTCTCTGTCTGATCGATTAGCACTCGATGCACTCAAGTGCTAACTTATGATTCTATTATACACCCTTAAAAGAGAATGTCAAGACAAAAACTCAAAAAATTAGCACTCTTTTATCAAGAGTGCTAAAAATCAGTCTGAAGACCTAGAAGCTTACTGTTTATCTACTCGGTATTTCCTTTTTAGTCTGAAAAAACTATGGATTAGATAAGAAATCATGAGAGCATATAGGGCAAAAATGATGAAGAAAGACATGGAAAGTTCTTCTCTAAACAAACTCATACAAACAACTAGACCTCCAGAGATAGAGGTTACACATGAACGAAATCCTGATTTCACACCTTCCCATCTAAGTCGATTATCTATAAAAGATTGATCGTTTGAAACTATATCACCAGTTGCCTTTCGGAAAACAGAATAAGAACATCGCTCCACAAACTCCCAGCCTCTATCCTTAATACTTTGCAACACTATCTCATTCTTTCTAAGGTAGCTAGTATTCCATACACTGTACATCACATCATCTGGTCGGCATTGGTCAAAATAGAAAAAACCAAAACGACTCGTTCTATACCTCCAACCTTTCAAGTGCATCTCATGTAAATATTCTTCTTTCTTATCCTCATCAAGAATCGTAAAAATCCGAAATTGTAGTTTGCTTTTCATCATCGCACCTCCAAATTAGAAAACATGCCTGGTGTTATTTATCAGATAATTCTTTCCACTTTTGAAACAAGCTCCAAAAAATATAAGAAATCTGAATCGCATAAACTATCAATAAAACACTATGTATTATGACAATTAAAAACTTTTCCCAACTGAAAGAACTACCTCCACTGACAGACTGTAAGAAAACCGGTAGTAGCGCTAAAAAGAGAAGCAAAATAGGAAGCATCCGCCTCGTTAAAATCCGTTTGACCATAGCTAGCTTCCCGGCCGCGTCATTATAAATTTCAAACTCGGCATCCGACTCAATTTCAGAATGAAGCTTTCTAAAGTAGGAAAACCCATTAAAGTCTGTAATATGTTCCCAGCCACAGTCTTTAAATAATTGTAAATAGGAGGCTCTCTCTGATTTTTTCATGGGATAAAAGTCCAACTGATAAGACACCTGCTCCGGTTGGCACTTTTCAAAAGTATACTTAACCGCAACTACTAAGTTAGAGTAGGTCACTTCCTTAAGCTTCCAGCCCTCAGCATGCATTTTTCTGAGATATAAAGCCTCTCTATCATAATCCGCAATGGTAGCAATTCTATAAACAGCCTTCTTTTCCATCATCTTCCCTCCAGACTGTTTCTGTAGAGCCGTTCAATACGTTTCAATTCAATATCTAAGACTTTTCGTCCCAAGTCTGTAATCTGATAGATTTTCCGTTTTTCCTCTTCGCGGACAAAGGAAATCAAACCATCCTTTTCCATCTTTGACAAGGTTCCATACATAGTTCCAGGACTAATCGAAACTTGCGAATCTGTCATCTCCTTGACCTTTTGCGTAATACTATAACCATGACCTTCCTTTTGCAGACAGAACAAGATATAAAAACCCGTTTCCGTCATCGGAAGATAAACTCGACGAATCTTATCCGTTAATTCCATTTGCATTCACCTCCTATTCAATTCGATATATCGCACTTCGTTATATAAAATATATCACACCTCGATATAAAAAGCAAGAAAAAAGACTGCCCTCAGGCAATCTTTCTTCTATATTAGTAAAGATCTAAATAGTTATCAATTTCCCATTGTGACACGAAGGTTGCATAACTTGCCCATTCAATTCGTTTTGCTTCAAGGAAACTAGTATAGATATGTTCTCCAAGAGCAGCTCTGACAACCTCATCTTCTGTCAAAGCTTTCAAAGCGTTGTGAAGGGTTGATGGAAGGTCCGTAATACCAGCTTCCTTGCGCTCTTCTGCTGTCATGATGTAGATATTTTCTTCGATAGGAGCTGGTGCTTCGATTTTATTTTCAATACCATGCAAACCAACCTCCAAAAGAACCGCCATAGCGATGTATGGGTTTGCCATCGGATCCACTGAACGTAACTCAAGACGAGTTCCCATACCACGTGAAGCAGGCACGCGCACAAGTGGCGAACGGTTACGACCAGCCCAAGCAATGTAAACAGGCGCTTCATAACCTGGAACCAAACGTTTGTATGAGTTAACTGTTGGGTTCATGATGGCAGTATAGTTGTAGGCATGTTTGATCAAACCACCGAGGAAATGGTAGGCCGTTTCTGACAACTGCATTCCTTTTGGATCATTTGGATCAAAGAAGGCATTGTTTCCTTCTGCATCAAACAAGGACATATTACAGTGCATACCTGATCCAGCAATACCAAATTTTGGTTTAGCCATAAAGGTTGCGTAAAGGCCATGTTTGCGAGCAATGGTTTTAACAACAAGTTTAAAGATTTGAATTTTATCACAAGCACGGAGGACTTCATCATACTTAAAGTCAATCTCGTGTTGTCCAACAGCAACCTCGTGGTGACTCGCTTCTACTTCAAATCCCATTTTGGTCAAGACATTCACAATCTCACGACGTGTGTTGTCCGCAAGGTCAGTAGGTGCCAAATCAAAGTAGCCACCCTTGTCATTCACTTCAAGTGTTGGATCCCCATTTTCATCCAGCTTAAATAGGAAGAATTCTGGCTCTGGTCCAAGGTTGAAGGATTTGAATCCTACTTCTTCCATGTGACGAAGAGCACGTTTCAAATTACCACGAGGGTCACCTGCAAATGGTTCACCTTCTGTTGTATAGACATCACAGATCAAACCTGCAACACTTCCATTTTCATCTCCCCAAGGGAAGACTGTCCATGTATCCAAGTCTGGGTACAAGTACATATCTGACTCATTGATACGTACAAAACCTTCAATAGAAGATCCATCAAACATCGCCTTATTTGACAAGACCTTATCTAACTGTTCATCTGTAGCAGGAATTTCGACGTTTTTCATGGTTCCCAAAATATCTGAGAACATGAGACGGATAAAGGTAACATTTTTTTCCTTGACTTCACGACGAATATCTGCAGCTGTGATTGGCATGAGTTTTCTCCTTAATGTATGACTACTTGCGGTTGCCTAACCGCGACCAAAAGGTGTTCGTACCGAAGCAAAGCGACCCTGTTGGAGGAGTTCATTGTGAAGTGCACGACGCACCTCAGTCTGACTCACCGCTTTCTTGGATTTCGCTTCACGTTCAGCATATTTTTTCTTAATGGCAGCAATATTATAACCTTCAGAGATATAATCTTTGATTTCAAGCAGACGATCCATGTCATTCAAGGAATACATGCGACGGTTTCCTTCGTTTCGATCAGGCTTAATCAACTCTTGATCTTCATAATAACGAATCTGACGCGCCGATAGATCGGTCAACTTCATAACACTGCCGATAGGAAAAACAGCCATATTTCGGCGAAATTCTTTTTCCTTCATTTACAATTTCCTTCTTTCTGTCTATTATAGTCTAAAAAAAGACAAACGTCAATTGATAATGTTATAAAATATAACATTATTTTTCTTTTTTCTCTAAAAAATGCCGAATACGATCAATATCGTAATTTACGAGAATTGCGACAAAAACTCCCATGAAAGTTTCTGATACACGCGCAAATACGTACAAAATTGTCTCTCCACTCGGAATCGATAGGGTAATGATTAACATAGCCGCTACACCACCAATAACCCCTGCTTTGTTATTCATGGCTACATTTGTCATAATGGTTAACATGGTGCAGATTGGAACAACTACCAAGGTCACCCAAAAGGCTTCGTGGAAAAAGGTATTTAATAGGAAGAAGACCAGGGCATAGAGGCCACCGATACTATTTCCTAGAATACGCGAAGTCCCAAAATGGACACTCTTATCAAAACTCTCCCTCAGGCTAAAAACGGCTGTCAAAGCACCAATTTGAAGACCTTTCCAACCAAAAAAGCCAAAAATCAAGAGAACTAGAAAAACAGCAATACCTGTTTTAAAGGTTCGCATACCAAGTTTGAACTGGGATTTATCGAATTTATATTTTTTAAAATAACTCATAATCTCAACTTTCTATTTCCATTTTATCATAAATCGGTGATTTTTATGAGTAATAGTTGAGAGGAAGCGTTTTTATTTTAAGCAAAAGAAAAGAGGAACTTTCATCCCTCTCTTCTTTGATTTATTTATAAAATCTTATTTTTCTGTCAAGGCTGCAAGTCCTGGAAGAACTTTACCTTCAAGAAGTTCCATTGATGCTCCACCACCAGTAGAGATCCATGAGAATTTGTCTGCACGGCCAAGGTTAATCGCTGCGGCAGCTGAGTCACCACCACCGATGATTGATTTAACGCCTGGTTGTTTCACGATAGCGTCCATCACACCGATTGTACCAGCTTGGAAGTCAGGGTTTTCAAATACACCCATAGGTCCGTTCCATACAACTG
>CAURCY010000070.1:0-7728 GCA_963523355.1 uncultured Streptococcus sp. | reverse complement strand
GTGAGCATCCCAAGGCGATAGGTAGACCCCCATATCCATATCAAACTCTGTGGCAGCTTGGGATACTTCAAGGAGCAAGTCCCCCTCTCCATTCCTCCAAGGACTGGCCTTGACCGAATAATCTGTGTGAGCCGTCGGATAAAGGACAAAGCCGTCATGGTGCTTGACCACCAAAATCAACTTCTTAAAACCCGTTTCCTTGAGCACGCGAACCCACTCACGCGCATCTAACCTTGTCGGATTAAATCGTTCAGAATCCTCCTGACCTGTCCCCCATTCCTGGTCATAAAAGGTATTGGGCCCAAAATGGATAAAGGCTGCTAGTTCATCCCCTAAATACGCTAGCTGGGCCTGACTAGGCAAGGGGCCATGCGGTTTTATTTCTCTTACCATACTACTTCCTATCTACATTTTTCTTTACTTTTTTGTCATGCACTTGCAATTCTGTTAACGCTAGAGGGCTTGCCAAGCCTTCAAATCGAAGACGAAGGGCATAGGTCTCTACCTTATCAAATTCAAAACGAAGCTCTTCATCCTTGTAGATTGAAACTTTTCGGATAGCTGATACAGGCCGCCAATTCTCCTCTTGCTCGAGCAGGGAATCCTTATCCAAATGGTTGGGAGTTCGAGGTAAAGTAGGCTCATTCCCTACATAATAATCAATAAAAGTAGGCTCCATCGCCACGTATTCTTGATTCTCAACATAATACAAGGTCACGTTATCCACAAATCGCGGTTTTAAAATCCCTGCATCTCCAAAAAGAATGCCCACGCTGGCTTGCTCTGACTTGGTAATCCAAGTATTGGCTGTCGATTTTTTCCGAGCAATGACCTTGTCATTGAGGTAAGAGGCTGGGTGATTTGGCTCTGAGTGAGAAGCAAAGACCAGAGGCAGGTTGGACCCTGTCCACTGATTGGAAATAACTTCTCCATCTACACTGGCATCTGTCACATGAATGGTGACTGTTGCTGGCAACTCACAGCCCGCTACCCGCCCTGTGAGAACGCATTCTCCTGCCTGAGCATAGACTTGAGGTTCGAGTTCATCCCAAGTCACCTTGGCCGTATCTCGTCTACCATCTGATAAGACTAGCTTAACTCGGTCTGGTAAGTGTGGGGCTTCCTTGACAAGCGTCCAAACCTTTTCAGGCTCAATAGCGCAAATCTCTTGGACACAAACCTGAGCAGAAGCCTTTAAATCCAGACCCTCTAGCTGACCAGATACCATAAACTCATGAAAGCTTGCTATATCTTCTTCGGATATTGCCTCCCAAACAACCTTGACTCGTTTTGCACTACCGAACTCATAGTCCACCAAGACCGATGATGGAAACTGTGGATAAGTCCCCTTAGCTGTATACAATCGAAGTGGTCTTACAGAAACTGCTCGGCCTAGCGAAGTATTTTCTGCCACCTGCAAATGAGTTTGATAGGTCTTTCCTTGATAAATGGCGCGAATAGCCAAGTCGCCTGCAGACAAGCAATAAAGCACTCCCTGCTTAATAATGGCGTGGGCACTACCACTCGTCTCCCAAATCACTTCACTATTCCCCACCTTGTTCACAGGGTTATCCACAATTTGTGGATAAAGTCCAATCGCTGGGGAATCCCCTTCTTGTAATCCTGCCTGCTTGTCCACTCGAATCTCAAACAAGCTCTTATTTTTCACTGGTTGGGTAGCCAAAGCCTCTCCCACTAAGATATCAAAACTTGCTGGCTCTAGCCCTCTGGCACTGGCCTTTACTCTTACTTGGCCTGCCTGCTCCAAGCTCTGAACCAAAAGTACACCTCTGCCATGGAAGGCTTTCCGCTTAAACCGACTATTTTTCTGAGCCTGATAACGTTCACGACTGGCCTGCCTGCCATTATCCACACCTACAATGCGAGCAGGGCCCTCAATTTTAAAATGAATCTGATTGGAAGCAGTCGGCACCCAATTTCCATCCTTGTCCAATACATCAAAATAGAGATAAAGGAGGTCTTGCCCATCTGGCTCCAGTTTTGTTTTCTCGGCATGTAACCCGATTTTGGCTGGCTTACCTGCAGTCACCACCCTATCTTCTGCCACAATCTGACCTTGACTGTCATAGGCCACAGCATGCAATTCTCCCGGTTGATAAGCCAAACGCCATTCGAGATAAAGTTGTTCAGAACTTGCTCCCTCTTGGTATTTTCTGCCATCTGAAGTCCATTTTTCCTGAAAATTCTTTCTGCCTTGGGATTTTCCATTGAGAAATAGCTCTACAGAACCAGCATTTGAATACACTCGAACAGGGATATCCCCATACTTATCCACAACTTGTTGATAACTCTTGTGGATTTCCCAATTCCAGTGGGGCAGTATATGAACCATGGGATGCTGATCTAGGTCCAACCACTGACTTTGATAGAGATAATAGTCATTTTTAGGAATCCCTGCCGTATCCACGATCCCAAAATAGGAACTCTTTACAGGCGTGTCATTTTGATTGTGCCAAGGAGTCGGCTCACCGATATAGTCCACTCCTGTCCAGATAAACTGACCCGCATAGTCTAACCGATTTCTATCTGCTGTCCAAGAAGCCGTCGCCGTCTTCCCCCAAGGAACTCGATCATTGCCATAGTCTGACTGTTCAAAATTCCGCACGCGGCGATTATCCCCAACCCATTCCTTATCTGGTCGAAAATAGCTGTCACGCGTCCGTGTAGCTGATGAGGTTTCAGATCCATAAAGTCGCCATTTGGGATGTCTTTTGCGAATCCCATCAATATTGTCTTCCGAGTAATTCAAGCCCACCACATCCAGCAAATCAGCAATCTTTTCATGACCTCCAGAACCATCTCCGAAGCGGAACTGATCCATTCCCATGGTCACAAAAAGACTATCATCAACCTCCTTAACCCTTTCTAGCAAGCGCTTGATCGTCTTCAATGAATGAGCATCTCCATTTGCTTCGCTGACTTCATTTCCCAAGGACCACATAAAAATCGCTGGATTATTCTTGCCACGCTCGATCATAGTTCGCAAATCGTAATCTGACCAGAAATCGCCTGCTTTCGCTTCTGGATGAGTCGCTTCTTCCTCAAAAAAGCGACCATAGTCATATTCTTTCTTGCCTCCATACCAGGTATCAAAGGCTTCTTCTTGGATGAGTAAGCCCATTTTAGCAGCCAGATCCAGCAAAATACTACTAGCTGGATTATGGGTGATTCGAATCGCATTGACGCCCATTTCCTTCATCTGGCGCAATCGTCTCTCAGCAGCTGACCTATTTTCCACAGCTCCCAGAGATCCATAGTCATGGTGCAGACAAACTCCATGAATCTTCAGCCAGCGACCATTTAGAAAGAAGCCCTTATCCGCTTGCCAATCCATATAACGGTAACCAAAAGTCTCCTCTTCTTCATCAACTAAAATACCATTTTTGTAAAGGCGAGTCTTCAACTGATAGAGATGAGGATGGTCAATATCCCAAAGAAAAGGTTGGAAAATTGATATGGCTTGTTGGAAAGAATATTTGTCCCCAGACTCAATCACTAGAGAGTCTGTCGCCTGCCAGTCTGACAGCTGTTGGCCATCATACCAGATACTCTGTTCCAAATACACCGACACGGACTGAGGTCCATCATTTGAAACCTTACTTTCAAGCTGAGTCTCCACCCATCCATCTCTTTGTTCCTTGAGCTTGGGACTTTCTATCTTAATCCCATATAAATCCAGATGCACCGAATCTGTAATCAATAATTTTACTTCTCGGTAAATACCGCTACCAGAGTACCAACGACTGCTAGGTTGCTGATTTTCCACAAAAACCGCAAGCTGGTTGGCCGTCCCATCATTTCTTAGATAAGGCGTGATATCATAAGAAAAAGGTGTGTAGCCATTGGGATAATAACCCAGCACTTGCCCATTGATATAGACTTGGGCATTCATGTAAACCCCATCAAACAACAAACGCACCGATACAAGACTGGCATCTTCTTCCAAGTAGAACTGCGTCCGGTACCAGGCTTGACCCCCGTTTAACTGACCACCCTCATTTTGCGCTGGCGAATAGTGGTCAAAATCATTGTAAATACTCCAGTCATGTGGCACTTGAATAGCCTGCCAATTTCCCCTCTGAAAATCCTGCGCTAAGGCCTCCTCTTTCCCCACCTCTTGGCTAAAAAACCAGTGATTTCGTAAAACTTCTTCTCTTCTCATACAAGCATTCCTCTTTAAACGACTCGATTTACTTGACTATAGCACAAAACAAAAGCGCTTTCAACACTTCCTCCATCACTCCCTAAATACTCAGAAAAGATTCTATAATTTGTAGAGGAGAATTTTAGTTCCCAAGCCCACGATCGTAAAACAAAAAGAGCCTGAAACCAAGCTCTTTAGTCTATTATTTCTTCTCAGCGCGAAGGGCTGACAAGATTTGTGTACGGATATCATCCACACCATTTGGCGTATTTGGTAAAAAGATAGTTTGATTTCCTTTAGAAGCAAAGGTATTCAAGGTATCCAAATACTGGTTGGTCAAGAGGATGGACATGATTTGCTCTTCTGTCATGCCAACATTGGCTTCCTTGAGTTCTGTGATAGACTCTGCCAATCCATCCACAATCGCCTTACGTTGTTGGGCAATCCCCACACCATGAAGGCGGTCTTTTTCTGCTTCGGCTTCAGCTGCAGTGACGATTTTAATCTTGTCAGCTTCCGCCAATTCTTGCGCTGCGACCCGCTTACGTTGCGCCGCATTGATTTCATTCATGGATTGCTTAACTTCTGCATCTGGTTCGACTTTGGTAATCAAGGTTTTCACGATAATATAACCGTAAGTTGTCATTTCTTCCGCTACTTGGTGTTGAACCTCAAGGGCAATCTCATCTTTTTTCTCAAATAATTCATCCAAGGTTAATTTTGGAACAGAAGAGCGAAGAGCGTCTTCGATATAAGATTTAATCTGAGATTCTGGACGCATGAGTTTATAGTAGGCATCTGTCACGCTCTGCTCATTGACACGGTACTGAGTCGCTACATTCATCATAACGAACACATTGTCCTTGGTCTTAGTCTCAACCACAATATCGCTTTGCAACAAGCGCAACTGAATCCGCGCTGCAATCGAGTCAATCCCAAAAGGCAAGCGAATGTGAATACCGCTATTGGCAACCTTTTGGTATTTCCCAAAGCGTTCAATAATCGCCACCGACTGCTGACGAACCACATAAACTGTACTCAGTGTGACTATCACCAATAGGAGCACACAAACCACCACAAAAATCATCAAAAATGTTGCCATTATCGTGACCTCCATCATTATTTTTTCCTGTATTATAGCACATTTAAAGAAGGCTGTGCAGTTTTTACTGCGATTTTTCCTGAAATGTCAATAATTAGAGGTGAATTGTCACATTGTCGTCAAATCTCTTGCTAAAACAACTCTTTATAAAACTCAATCGTTTCTTCTAAGGTTGGCATAAATGGATTTCCTGGTGCGCATGCATCAATCAAGGCATTCTTAGAAAGGTATTCAAAGTCGAAATCTTTTTCTTCAATACCAAGTTCAGTCAATTTCTTAGGAATACCTACTGTCTCAGAAAGCTTTTCAATCTCAGCAATCGCATAGTCGGCACACTCTTCATCTGATTTACCTCCTACATGAAGTCCCAAGGCTTTAGCAACATTGCGGAAAGCTTCTGGTACACGTTTAGCATTTTCACGTTCTATAACTGGTAACAACATGGCACAACAAACACCGTGTGGCAAGTTATATACTGCGCCGAGTTGGTGAGCCATTGAGTGAACATAGCCCAGACCTGCATTGTTAAAGCTCATACCACCAAGGAAGATGGCATTGACCATACCTTCACGCGCTTCAATATCGTGTCCATTTGCTACAGCACGAGGAAGATATTCCTTGATAAGCTCAATTGCTCCGATAGATAATTTCTTGGTCACATCATAAGCACCAGGTGTTACCAAAGCTTCAACAGCATGGGTTAGAGCATCCATACCTGTCGCTGCAGTCAAGGCTTGAGGTTTTGAAATCATCAATTCAGGGTCATTAACAGAGATAAGAGCAAGGCTATTCTTGTCAACCATTACCATCTTAACCTTGCGTTCTTCGTCGGTAATCACATAGTTAATGGTAATTTCTGCTGATGTACCTGCAGTAGTATTGATAGCTACAACTGGCAAGCCTTTTTTAGCAGACTTATGAAGCCCTTCATAATCCTGTGGTTTTCCACCATTTGTAGCTATGATAGAAATACAACTAGCTGCATCCTGTGGAGAACCCCCACCAAGACTGATGATAAAATCACATCCATGTTCTTCCAAAGCAGCTACCCCATCTGTGACATTCTTACAAGTAGGGTTTGGCTCTACATCGCTAAAGATGACATATTCGATTCCTTCTGTATCTAGCGGTTTTAAAACCTTAGGCAAAATGTCACTTCCTTCGATAAACTTATCTGTCACCAAAAGTGCCTTTTTATAGCCAAGTTCCTTGATATAAGGACCCACTTCATTTACAACACCTTTTCCAATAAGGTTGACTGCCGGAACATAAAATGTAGCCATATAATTTTCCTCCTGCGCCTTCGCGCTATATATTTAACATCATTATATTACTTTTTGTATTCGTTTTCAATTATTTGTGAAATATCTAACAAATATTTTTAAAAGGAGTGGAATTTGACTATTATTTATGAGATCCTTTTCCATCAGCAAACAAAACAAGTAGAACAGATTTTGAAATTATAATATACGAGGGCTTGCGAAAACCCTCTGTCTTCGCCCCTCAATTTAATAAAAGAAGTATTACATATGCTAGAAACTTTACTTACAGTATTTTTAGCTTCGTTGCTTATCAACGTACTATCTGAGCTTTTAAAGCCGTGGGCAAAGAAACAAAACAAGTAATGGCTAATCCTTTAAGAGAGTAACAAAAAACATCATTACAGTGAACCTCACTCCAATAGTTCAATCATTAAGCAATGTTGATGATCTGAATGTAGTGTGGTATACTATTTTTGTCATCGGTTACCGATTACGTTCCTTACGGTTCGTGAGAGGAGGTGAAACTAATGAACCTTGCCCCAGAGCTCGTTCTTACTATTATAGCGGACGTCATAGCAGGAATTATCTTGTATTTCGTCTGCAAATGGCTAGATGGTAAGAAGTAGACCGAGTGACTAGCCTATCAACACCCGTTAAATCTCTAAGATACGTCAAAAAAGCCCTTAACTATGGCAGTAGTTAGGGGCTTTGGTGTTCTAATGAACCTTGTCCGTTAAAATTATTCTAACATATAAGCCCAAATATTTCAAGAGTTTTATTTATTGTTTAAAGTTCTGAAAGGTCTATAATGCAGTTAGCTATCTAGTATCCAAAAACCGACTAGCTCCTATGAACTAGTCGATTTCTCATCAATGCGCCAACATTTCTTGGGCAATTTCTTGGCCAGATAGGTTATCTGGGTAGTAGGTTGGCCAGTTATCCATTTCTTCAAAGAGGGCTTCTTGGCTTGTGCCTCCAAAGAAAATATGGAAATGTTCTGCCTTAACTGGGGCGATATTATGGTCACTAAACTGAACATACTTGAACTGTCCAGCATCAGCATCTGTGGCTTCAAAGAGGAAGCGCACGCCACGATTGCCTTTCTTGTAAGTCAAGATTTTCTTACCAACATACTTGTAGGTGAATTTCTTACTTTGTCCACCTTGAACAAATTCCATAGTGTTATCAGTGATATTAAT
>CAURCY010000069.1:0-7953 GCA_963523355.1 uncultured Streptococcus sp. | reverse complement strand
GATTGTCACCAGCTGCACCTAGAGCTGTCACTCCAAAAAAACCACCTATAATCAAAATCATCAAAGGCGACAAGGCTTTTCCTGAGTCCTCAGGACGAGAAACCATAGAACCTAGGAAGGCTGCTAAAACAACGTACATAAAGAGGCTAACCAAGACAAACAATAAGGTGTTGAGCGAGAAAGCCTCTCCTATATGGTTTAAAATACCAGATTGTGCCAAGATTGGTAGGTCTTTAAAGAGAAGAATGGCAGCAAGTCCACCCACGACGTAAATGCCAATATGGGTCAAAATCACAAGAAGCAGAGCCAGCATGCGAGCGTAGAAATAATGACTAGCTCGGATACTAGAGAAGACCACCTCCATAATTTTGGTTCCTTTCTCGCTAGCCACTTCCTGAGCAGTGACACTAGCATAGGTAATCAAAATCATATAAAGGAAGAAACCAAGCCCTGCGGCCGCAATTGTTTGAATCATTTTTTTATTTTCCTTGGATTCATCAATTTTCTCCGTAAAGTTAACTGTTTGTTCCAAGCGTTTTTCCTGTTCTTGTGACAAATTGGCTGCCGAACGATTGAGTTGATCTTGAAGCTCATTTAACTTGCTCGTTACTGCTAGCTTGATGCCTGTTTCAAGAGAAGTTTCACCATGATAGACGGCCTTGAGGACGCTGTCCTCTTGGTCAATGGTTAGGTAACCCTTGATTTTCTCATCTTTGATAGCAGCTTGGGAACTGGCTTCATCCTTATAATCAAAGTTGATACCATTGGTAGATTTGAGACCTTCTGTCACAGCTGGAACCGTGCTAATCACTGCTATCTTACCACTTTGAGCCATTGATGAGCCTTGGAGATAGCCAATTCCTCCAGAGAGACCGATAAACAAGAATGGTGAAATCACCATAAAGAAGAAACTCCACGATTTGACATGTCGAAGATAGGTTTCCTTCATTACAACCCACATATTTCTCATACTTCCACCCCTGATTCTAGTTTAAAGATTTCATCGATTGTTGGAGCTTGTTGGTCAAAGGTCGCAATATATTGACCTTGAGTCAGGATTGGGAAGAGTTCTCTTCCAGCGCTCTCATCATCTAGGATCAATTTCCAACTGCCTTGTTTGGTCAAGCTCACCTGTTTGACATGAGGAAGATTTTCCAATTCTTCCTTGCTTCGTTCACTTGAAACAAAGAGACGCGTTTTCCCGTATTGATTGCGAACATCCTGAACTGGTCCATGCAAGACCACACGACCATCTCGAATCATCAAAATATCATCACAAAGTTCCTCGACATTGGTCATGACATGATCAGAAAAGATAATGGTTGCCCCACGTTCTTTTTCTTGAAAAATGACTTGCTTGAGCAATTCTGTATTGACTGGGTCCAATCCACTGAAAGGCTCATCCAAGATAATCAAGTCTGGTTCATGAATCAGAGTAATGATGAGCTGAATCTTCTGCTGATTTCCTTTTGACAGACTCTTGATTTTATCTGTCAGCTTCCCTTTCACTTCCAACCTCTTCATCCATTGAGGGAGTTTTTCCTTGATTTCTTTGGCATCCATGCCCTTTAGAGTCGCCAAGTAACGAACTTGTTCAAGGACTGTCAATTTAGGCATGAGACTGCGTTCTTCAGGTAGATAGCCAATCCGAGCGTAGGTTTCCTGACGAATATCCTGACCATCTAGACTGATTTCTCCCTGATATTCTAAAAACTTCAAAATACTGTGGAAAATCGTTGTCTTCCCAGCACCATTTTTCCCTACTAATCCCAAAATACGACCTGGTCGCGCTTGAAAGTCAATACCAAACAAAACTTGCTTGGATCCAAAACTTTTCTCTAGACTTCTTACTTCTAGCATCTTTCACCTCCGAAATGTCTTGCACTCATTATACTCCTTTTTGATAGCCTTTACAATGATTTCTGTCCATTTTTATCATCCTCATTTTAGTAAAAAATCTTAGGGTACTTTGAGTTATGAGTACATTATACACTGGTAAACTTCAATTTATCTCCTCTGCTCCTCAACTGTCTATTTTTGATCCTGAATTGTTATTTGAAAAGAAAAATCCACCCCGAAGGATGGATTGATGCTTTAACGCACTTCTGCATTGACTTTTTCTTCGAGAGAAGCTTGGATTTTTTCCATGTAGCGTGCGACTTCTTCGTCCGTTAAGCTGTCTTCTGGATTTTGGAAAGTCAAGCTATAAGCCATTGACTTCATGCCAAGTCCTAGTTTTTCACCTGAGAAGACGTCAAAGAGTTTGATATCTGTCAAACGTTTCACACCTGCAGCTTGGATAGCATCCACAACTTCTTGGTGAGTCACTTCTGCTTTGAGAAGAAGGGCAACGTCACGGCTGACTGCTGGGAATTTAGTAATTTCCACAAATGGAGCCGCTGGCTGAAGGGCAGCTTCGATGGCTGAAAGGTTAAGTTCCGCTACATACGTTTCTGGAATATCGTAAGCCTTAGCAGTGACTGGATGCACTTGGCCAAGGAAACCAAGAACTTGGTCACCAAGTGAAATCACAGCTGTACGACCTGGGTGAAGACTAGCAATCTCAGCTGTTGCTGTATAGGTCACTTCTAGCCCCAAGCGAGTAAATAATGCTTCTAGGATTCCCTTAGCATAGAAGAAATCAACTGGAACTGCTGCTGTTTGGAAATCTTTTTCAGCCACCAAGCCTGTCAAGGCAAAGGCAAAGCTGTTGATTTCATTCGGAAGTTCTTCTTTTGGATTGCCTGTTTGTTCAAAGACTTTTCCAATCTCGTAAAGGGCCAAGTTTTTATTCTTACGAGCCACATTATAAGCCACCGTATCAAGGATACCTGAAATCATATTTTGACGGAGAACTGAACGATCCACTGTCATTGGCCACATGAGTTCTGTAAGGTTACTTGGTTGAGCTGTGAACTCAACTGCTTTTTCAGGAGTTGTCAGAGCGTAGGTGATGATTTCTGTCAAACCTGCTCCTTCAGCAATCGTACGAACTTGACGGCGAAGTTTTTGTGTCGCAGTCAATTCACCAGCTGTACCATCGTCTTTTGGAAGACTAGTTGGCAAGCGGTCATAACCATAGATACGAGCGATTTCTTCAAAGAGGTCTGCTTCAATAGTGATATCCCAACGACGACGTGGTACGCTGACTGTAAAGCTATCTGCATTGCCAGAAAGGCCAAATCCAAGACGATGGAAGACGTCTTCTACATCCGCGTAAGAAAGTTCTGTACCAAGGACACGGTTAACATCAGCAAGAGTTGAAGAAACTTCCACATCAGAGGTATCAAGCTCACCCGCTGAAACGATGCCTTTACGCACCGTCGCACCTGCAAGTTCTGCAATCATGCTAGCCGCCGCATCAAGGGCTTCGTTAACAGTTGCCACATTAATCCCTTTTTCAAAGCGAGAAGATGACTCAGAACGAAGGTTGAGGCGACCACTAGTCTTACGAATTGATTTGCCATTGAAAACAGCAGCTTCAAGGACAACACGACTAGATTTTTCAGAAATTTCTGTTGCTTGACCACCCATAACACCGGCAAGTGCTACTGGCTTGTCAGCCACAGTGATGACTAAATCATTTGTTTCCAAGTCACGTTCTTCACCGTCCAAGGTCACTAATTTTTCATCAGCACGTGCTTCACGCACACGGATGTCATTTCCTTCAAAGGTATCCAAGTCAAAGGCATGCATAGGTTGACCAAAGTAAAGCAGGATGTAGTTGGTCACATCCACTACGTTATTGATTGGACGGATTCCTTCGTTCATGAGAAGGTTTTGCAACCATTGTGGACTTGGTGCGATAGTCACATTATCCAAGATACGAGCGGCATAGTAAGGCGCTTTGTCTGTCTCAATGCTGACAGAAAGGGCATCTGCCGCAGCTTCATTAGTTTCTGTTAGAGTAAATTCTTTAAAGTTGACTGCCTTGTCATAGATGGCTGCCACTTCATGAGCCACTCCACGCATAGAAAGAGCGTCCGCACGGTTGGGGGTGATTGAAAGTTCGATGATTTCATCATCCAAGTCTAGATATGAGAAAACTTCCTCACCAGGAACGGCATTTTCTGGCAAGATTTGGATGCCATCTGCGAATTCCTTTGGCACAACTGAGTCAGAAATTCCCAATTCACCAAGTGAACAGATCATTCCAAGTGACTCAAGACCGCGGATTTTCCCTTTTTTAATTTTGTAGTTGTCAGCGATACGAGCTCCCGGAAGTGCCACCATAACCTTGATACCAGCACGCACATTTGGGGCACCACAAACGATTTGACGGGCTTCTTCTTCGCCAACGTTAACCTGACAAACATGGAGGTGAGTTTCTGGCACATCTTCGCAAGACAAGACCTCACCGACGACAATTTTTGAGAGACCAGCAGCAGGTGATTCGACACCTTCTACCTCGATCCCTGTAGTTGACATTTTTTCAGCCAACTCTTGTGATGGCACATCAATGTCCACCAATTCTTTTAACCATTTATAAGATACAAGCATAATTTAGTTTTCCAGAATGACAGTTGTCACTCTAGTTCTTTTCCTTTCCTATCATTTCAATAGAAGAATCATCTTCTTACCTTAATTTCTTTTTCAGTAACCAATCCGTATCTACTTTTTGACCAACCATAAAATGATGTTGGCTAAATTTTTCAAAACCATATCGATTATAAAACGCTTGAGCTTTTGTATTATGCTCCCAAACACCTAGCCAAGCCCAAGAAAAACTATTTTTTGTAGCAAGTTCAAGAGCGAATTCAAACAGTTGCTTACCTAGTCCAAATCCTTGGAATTTTTGTAGCACATAGAGACGTTGAATTTCAAAAGCGTCCTCTAATTCTCTCTCAGTCTGAGCACTTCCCCAGTTGACTTTGAGAAAACCAGCTATCTCCTCTTCATGCATAATGAAATAGGTTTCGGATTCTGGATTTTCCAACTCAGTTGACAAAACTCTCAGACTATAAGCCTCTTCAAAGTATTCCTGTAACTGCTCTTCCGTATTATCATGAGCAAATGTTTCACGAAAGGTTTGTTTGGCAATTTTGGACAACACCTCAACATCTGCCATTTCTACTTTTCTAATCATTATTTAAACTGTTCTGAGAAGCGGACATCTCCTTGGTAGAATCCACGGATATCGTTGATTCCGTAACGGAGCATAGCTACACGCTCTTGTCCAAGACCAAAGGCAAATCCAGAGTAAACAGTCGCATCGATACCACTCATTTCAAGGACACGTGGGTGAACCATACCGGCACCCATAATTTCGATCCAACCTGTTTTCTTACATACGTTACAGCCTTCTCCACCACACTTGAAGCAAGAAACATCCACCTCAACAGATGGCTCTGTGAATGGGAAGTAAGATGGACGCAGACGGATCTGACGCTCTTCACCGAACATTTTTTGCACAATCAATTGAAGTGTTCCTTGAAGGTCTGCCATAGAGATATTTTTCCCAACAACCAAACCTTCGATTTGGTGGAATTGGTGACTGTGAGTCGCATCGTCCGTATCACGACGGAACACACGCCCTGGCGAGATCATTTTCAAAGGACCTTTAGAGAAATCATGGGCATCCATAGCACGCGCCTGCACTGGAGACGTGTGAGTACGGAGTAAGATTTCTTCTGTGATATAGAAAGTATCCTGCATATCACGAGCTGGGTGGTCTTTTGGAAGGTTCATACGTTCAAAGTTATAGTAGTCTTGCTCCACTTCAAAACCATCCACGACTTGGTAACCCATCCCAATGAAAATATCTTCGATTTCTTCACTGGTTTGTGTCAAAACGTGACGGTGACCAGTCGCAACAGGACGACCTGGAAGCGTCACATCGATACTCTCGCTAGCCAGCTGAGCCGCGACTTTCTTTTCTTCCAAGAGCTTAGCTATTTCTTCAAAGGCAGCTGTCAAGACATCGCGCGCTTCATTGACGTGTTTCCCAATGATTGGACGCATCTCAGCAGAAACATCTTTCATCCCTTTGAGGATTTCAGTGAGCGAACCCTTTTTACCAAGGACAGAGACACGCAAATCTTGCATCTCTTTTTCATTTTCAGCAGTAATCTGCTTCAAGCTAGCCAGCGTTTCTTCACGAAGCGCTTTTAATTGTTCTTCAATAGTTGACATAATTCCTCCATCAGTCTCTCGTAGATAAAAAGAAAACCACATGCCAAAAACTCCACTCGGAGCGTTGACACGCGGTACCATCCGTTTTTATCTGACAAGTCAGACCTTCATTTCTAAATCCATGCGCAAGTGAATTCACCCAGCTTTCATATAGAGAGCTTGCAGTCACGGCTCTCCTCCCTGATATACTTCCCTTGAGTTACTAGTCTTGCAGATTTCTATTCAATTACTACTTAGTTTATCAGATTTTTAGTTAAAAAACAAGTTAGATTAGACTAATTTCAGTATAAAACTCGTTCCTTTTTCTGTTGCTCCATTTTCCACAAATCCAAGCGACTTGAAACACCGCCTAGATACATGATTGTAAGTGTAGATTTCCTTGACTCTCAATTCTTTCCATCCTTTTACTCGAGCCAATTCAATCAAAGTACTTAGGATCTTTTTTCCAAGTCCTCGATGTTGGTAAGCGGAATTCCCAATCACAATGGGGAGATTATCCTGAGATAGTGTAACATCCCCAATTGGAAACCATTCTCCCTTCTCCTTGACTTCAATCCAAAAAAGCTCACCATGCTGATCCAAATAGGAATACATAGCTTCCAAGGTTTCTTGACTATAAGGTCTCTTCACACCATCTACGAGGTAAACCAAGTTCACATCCTGATACCAAGCAAAAGCTTCCTCACAATGATTGACCTTATAATAAGGAACAAGACGCAGTGCATTATCTATTTGTAAAATCCGTTTCATCTGCTTTCCTTTTCAACAAAATAGTTGCTGCTTGATTAAAACCATCACACCAGTTATACCATTTTGCTTCATACTCATCTTGAGCTAAGATATGATTTTTTAAATCCAGAACAGAGTAAATCATTCTTTCCTCACAAGCTTGCGCATAGAGATGATATAGTTCATCACCACCATCTCTATCCCACTCAGCAGAAATCGTATCCCGACCTGCCAATAAAGCCTGATAAGCCCTGTGATGTCCATCTGTAATCAACAAGCAATTTCCAAATGCAAGAATACTAATTGGATCAACATTGTTTAGTTCTACAGACTGATAAAGCATCTGAATATCTTGCAACTTCTTTTCTGATAAGTATAGTTGAGTCGGATGAAGATCTGCTATATTGACTTTCATTTCTTTCTCCTCAAAGGAATTTGATACTCACTTCTGCTTGCCTTTAAATCGCCATTGGAATCGGAGCTTGTCATAGAAGGGAAACTCGATAAACAGGACTCCCAAGCCCACACAGAGACTGGCAAGGACATCTGATGGATAGTGAACTCCCAGATAGACCCTTGATACCAGCACACTGACTAGGTAGAGACCAAGGACGATTTGCACGATTTTTCTCCAGACTGGATTTTTAATCCGTTGACTGAGAATGACAATCAGAGAACCGACCAGCAAGGTTACAGCCAGAGAATGGCCGCTTGGGAAGGAAAATCCCTTCTCCTCAACCAAGTGTAAAATAGCTGGTCGTGGGCGCTGGTAGATATTTTTAAAGGTCACGATTAAAAGACCAGCCAAAGCCAGATTTCCCAGCATGAAGAAACTTTCTATCTTCCATCGCTTACGATAAAAGATAAAAGCTGTAATGACAACCCAAGTGATAATCACTGGGATATCAATCAAGCGTGTGATGGCTCTAAAAAGAATAGTCAAGTAATCTGGCAAGTCTCCTCGAACGGCAGTCTGAATCGGTTGGTCAAAACCGACCAGCGTTTCAGGGTAAAATTTGACCATGTAGCCAAGAATAACGAAAAGTAAAAGGGCAAAACTGCCCTTCATTAAAAATGTTTGTTTATCTCTCA
>CAURCY010000068.1:0-8271 GCA_963523355.1 uncultured Streptococcus sp. | reverse complement strand
GAGGATCTAGAAAGATATCGTTAAAGAGTTTATAGGAGTGACATTTCTGTCATTGAGGGAATGCCGCTTTTTTGTTACAATGAATTTTACTTGATATACATCCAGAAGCAAACTAGGCAATAGAGAGAAAACTCTAAGTAGTAGGCCCATAGGGGAAATCAGTGCTGATGTAGCTTGAAGGATTTTCTATCAGTATGGTGTATGACGATAACAGTTTTAAACAAGGGGGAAAGAATGTCCATTTTATCCATTAAAAATATTTCAAAGTTTTACACTTTGGACGGTAAACATCAAGAACAGGCTTTAAAGAATATAAACCTGCAAATCGCAAAAGGTAAAATTACAGCGATTTACGGGCCGTCAGGCTGTGGCAAAACTAGCTTGCTAAACATCATCAGTGGTCTAGATAGACAATATGAAGGAGTTTTAGAATTTAAAGGGGAATCTCTCCGTGGCTTATCAGAGATTGAACTAACTCAATTTCGTAAAAACAAGATTGGATTTGTGTTTCAAAACTTCAACCTCATTCCTCATCAATCTGTCTTGGACAATGTCAAGCTACCTCTCTATGTCAAAGATTTATCTGACAGGGAGATGACAATGATTGCAAAGGAGCAATTAAGTAGCTTAGGAATGGAGCCTTTTATGGCTAAAAATGTTAAACAGCTTTCTGGCGGGCAAAAGCAACGTGTAGCAATCGCGCGTGCCTTGGTAAATCAGCCTGATATGATTGTAGCAGATGAGCCAACGGGTTCGCTGGATTCTCAATCCCAAGAAATGGTATTGGAAGTATTTAAAAATTTAGCCCAAACAGGGAAAACAGTATTGATTGTAACCCATAATCCAGAGGTTGCCGAATATGCAGATGTGATTATCAAAATGAAGGATGGTGAAGTCGTTGAAGAAGTCAAAAAATAAAGGATTATCATTGAAAAATAAATTCAAACTTTCTTTAAATAACTTTCTGGAAAGAAAGTGGCGTAACCTATTGATTGCGCTAGCAACCTCAATCGGTTTTGTAGGAGTCTTAATTTCTTTCGGCTTGGGAAATGCTTTGATTTCGATGATTGATGAAAATACGAATGGAGGTCAAATCCCTTCTCAAGTTCAGATTGCTTTAAATACAGAAAATGCTGGACGAGGCTTTTTGAACCAAGATGATAAGAACTATATCACGGATACAGTTGGAAAAGAAGCTATTAAATATTTGGAGAGTCCTTTTGGGATGACCATGTCAAATATGACTATAGATGGGCAAGAAATGGATTTTAGTCAAACGATGCCTTCTTATGCTCAGGTAGTGAGTCTCTATGAGGATACAAGTATTTCTGTTAGTAGTAATGAGGCGGACAAAGTATTAGCCGGTTCCCTCTATACTGATACAAATGAACAGGGATTAACGATTCCAATCAGTTTACTAAAAAATTGGAATGAACAGACAGGAAACAATCTGACAGCTAGTGATGTTATTGGCAAATCAGTCTCAGCAAGTATTGTGGAAAATGCTGCCGAAGCTAGCAAGACTGCTCAATTTCAAACGAAGATTGTGCGTGTAATCAATGATGAAGATGACATGGAGGACAGCAACAGTTTCATGCCGTCTCATCAAATGGAAACGATTTTGAAAGAGGCTGGATTTACAAAAGCTGTATCTTATTTTATCTTGGAACTCAAAGATCCATCACAGACAAAAACGGTAACAGAAGAATTACAGAAAAATAAGAAGTATACGGTTCTTTCTCAACAGAAGGTTCTTGATATTGTGATTACCTTTATTCGTGTCATTCAGGGATTGTTGATTGTGCTTTCATCACAAGCTATTGTGGTAGCAGCGGTCATGATTGGTATCATTATTTACATCAATATCATGCAACGTTCTAAGGAAATAGGTGTCATGAAGGCAGTTGGTTATCAAAATCGTGATGTCAAAGGAATTTTTATTTACGAGGCTATCTGGATTGTAGGCATTGCCTTGCTGCTGGCCTTTTTGGTTGCACAAGGGGTGGGAAGTTTGGCGAATGCGGTTGTAAATCACTTTTACCCATCCATCACGAAGGTTTTTGAATTAAATCTTCTATCTATTTTAGGAACTCTAGCTTTTGCTCTATTACTTGGTTATGTCTCAGCCTACTTCCCAGCACGTAAAATTAGTAAAATGGATCCTGTAGAATCGCTACGATATGAATAGTAAGGGATTCCTTGATTTATAGTCTTAAAAAGAAACTAACATAGAAAAACAATGCCCGTACTTGCAATTAAACTTAAATAGTTATATAATAGGTTTGTTGAAAGGTGATTTGTAGTGATTCAAGTTACTCTTTTCACAATAAAAATTTCATGATTTTCATAAGGAGGAAATCACTAATGGTAGTTAAAGTTGGTATTAACGGTTTCGGTCGTATCGGTCGTCTTGCTTTCCGTCGTATCCAAAACGTAGAAGGTGTTGAAGTTACTCGCATCAACGACCTTACAGATCCAGTTATGCTTGCACACTTGTTGAAATACGACACAACTCAAGGTCGTTTCGACGGTACTGTTGAAGTTAAAGAAGGTGGATTCGAAGTTAACGGTAAATTCGTTAAAGTTTCTGCTGAACGTGATCCAGAACAAATTGACTGGGCTAACGACGGTGTAGAAATCGTTCTTGAAGCAACTGGTTTCTTTGCTAAGAAAGAAGCTGCTGAAAAACACTTGCACGAAGGTGGAGCTAAGAAAGTTGTTATCACTGCTCCTGGTGGAAACGACGTTAAAACAGTTGTATTTAACACTAACCACGATGTTCTTGACGGTACTGAAACAGTTATCTCAGGTGCTTCATGTACTACAAACTGCTTGGCTCCAATGGCTAAAGCTCTTCAAGACAACTTCGGTGTTGTTGAAGGATTGATGACTACTATCCACGCTTACACTGGTGACCAAATGATCCTTGACGGACCACACCGTGGTGGTGACCTTCGCCGTGCTCGCGCTGGTGCTGCAAACATCGTTCCTAACTCAACTGGTGCTGCTAAAGCTATCGGTCTTGTAATCCCAGAATTGAACGGTAAACTTGACGGATCTGCACAACGCGTTCCAACTCCAACTGGATCAGTTACTGAATTGGTAGCAGTTCTTGAAAAGAACGTTACTGTTGATGAAGTGAACGCAGCTATGAAAGCAGCTTCAAACGAATCATACGGTTACACAGAAGATCCAATCGTATCTTCAGATATCGTAGGTATGTCTTACGGTTCATTGTTTGACGCAACTCAAACTAAAGTTCTTGACGTTGACGGTAAACAATTGGTTAAAGTTGTATCATGGTACGACAACGAAATGTCATACACTGCACAACTTGTACGTACTCTTGAATACTTCGCAAAAATCGCTAAATAATTCTTGAGTTGATAAAAAGCAAGGCCTCTTGGTCTTGCTTTTCTTATATGGAAAAATGGATGACACAATCATCCATTCTTTTTTAATTCTGTTTCAAAAGTGTTCGAGAGGGCAGTAAAACTCAATTTTTCTAAGGTGAGTGGATGAGTAAAGGAAAGTCGAAAGGCGTGAAGCAAAAGCCGACTTGATTTTGATTTACTATTATAGAGAGGGTCACCTAGGATAGGGAAGTTATGATGAGCAAGGTGTACACGGATTTGATGGGTTCGACCTGTCTTTAGTTTGCAACGGACAAGAGCTGTTTTGTTTGGAAATTGCTTTAATCTGCTTACATGCGTTTCAGCATATTGCCCATTTTTTGCATCAACTATTCTTTTTCTACGATCATGACGATCACGTCCAATTTTGTCCCTGAAAACAAGCTCTTTGCTGCTGATATTTCCATCAACAAGTGCCCAATATTCCCTGGAAATCTCTTTTTTCTCCAATAAGCGATTGAGAATGGGTAGGATAAAAGGATTTTTGGCAAAGAGGACTAAGCCGCTGGTTTCCATGTCCAGACGATGAACGACATAACAGGTCTGGCCGACGTAGGCACTGACATGGTTAAGAAGAGCAATTTCGTTTGGTTGGTTACCGTGGGTTTTCATACCCTCAGGTTTGTTTACAATAATCAAGTGTTGATCTTGATAAACTTCTTGAACTAAGTCTGGGTTGCCCCAAGGGATTGTCTTTTTGGGATAATCTTCCTCGTCAAAAGTCAACTGGCAAACATTTCCAGGATTTACCATCTCGTTCCAGTGAACTTCTTTTTGATTTATCAAAATATGTTTCTTGACTCTCAAAAAATGCCGGATTTTTCTAGGAATGAGGAGTTGCTCTTCTAGTAATTGCTTCACCGTCATTTGAGGTAAAGAGGCGGGTAATGTAAATGTGAATTGCATACAGATATTGTAACAAAAAAAGCCCTATTTGGATAGGAAATAGCTAAATTCTTGAGTTCCTATGATGAAGATGATAAAATAAACGCATGAAATTAGATAAATTATTCGAGAAATTTCTTTCTCTTTTTAAAAAAGAAACAAGTGAATTAGAGGATTCTGATTCTACTAGCTTACGTCGCTCTCGTAGTGATCGAAAAAAATTAGCCCAAGTAGGTCCAATTCGAAAATTCTGGCGTCGCTATCATCTAACAAAGATTGTCCTTATACTAGGTTTGAGTGCAGGCTTGCTAGTTGGAACCTATTTGTTTGCTGTAGCCAAGTCAACCAATGTTAACGATTTGCAAAATGCCTTGAAAACTCGGACTATCATTTTTGACCGTGAAGAAAAGGAGGCAGGTGCCTTGTCTGGTCAAAAGGGAACCTACGTTGAACTGACTGACATCAATAAAAACTTGCAGAATGCTGTTATTGCGACAGAAGATCGTTCTTTCTATAAAAACGACGGGATTAACTATGGGCGTTTCTTCTTGGCTATTGTAACTGCTGGACGTTCAGGTGGTGGTTCTACTATTACCCAACAGCTGGCTAAAAACGCCTATTTGTCACAGGATCAAACAGTCGAGAGAAAAGCAAAAGAATTTTTCTTGGCTTTAGAATTGACTAAAAAATATAGCAAAGATCAGATCCTAACCATGTATCTTAACAACGCTTATTTTGGAAATGGTGTGTGGGGTGTAGAAGATGCGAGTAAGAAATACTTTGGAGTTTCTGCATCAGAAGTGAGTCTGGATCAAGCTGCGACTCTGGCAGGAATGCTAAAGGGGCCGGAACTGTATAATCCTTTGAATTCTGTAGAAGATTCTACCAATCGGCGCGATACTGTCTTGCAGAATATGGTTGCAGCAGGATATATTGATAAAAATCAAGAAACCGAAGCTGTTGAAGTTGATATGACTTCGCAATTACAAGATAAGTATGAAGGAAAAATTTCGGATTACCGCTACCCCTCTTATTTTGACGCGGTTGTTAATGAAGCTGTTTCCAAGTATAATCTAACAGAGGAAGAGATTGTCAATAATGGCTACCGCATTTACACAGAGCTGGACCAAAATTACCAAGCAAATATGCAGGTTGTTTATGAAAACACATCGCTATTTCCGAGGGCAGAGGATGGAACATTTGCTCAATCAGGAAGTGTAGCTCTCGAACCGAAAACAGGTGGAGTTCGTGGAGTTGTCGGTCAGGTTGCTGGCAATGATAAAACTGGATTCCGGAATTTCAACTATGCAACTCAATCAAAACGTAGCCCTGGTTCTACAATTAAGCCTTTAGTTGTTTATACGCCTGCAGTTGAAGCTGGCTGGGCTTTGAATAAGCAGTTGGATAACCATACCATGCAGTATGACAGCTATAAGGTTGATAACTATGCAGGGATCAAAACGAGTCGAGAAGTTCCTATGTATCAAGCCTTGGCAGAATCGCTTAATCTACCTGCTGTTGCCACTGTTAATGATTTGGGCGTCGACAAGGCTTTTGAGGCGGGAGAAAAATTCGGACTCAACATGGAAAAGGTCGACCGTGTTCTTGGTGTCGCCTTGGGAAGTGGTGTCGAAACCAATCCTCTGCAAATGGCTCAAGCATATGCTGCCTTTGCAAATGAAGGTTTAATGCCGGAAGCTCATTTTATTAGTAGAATTGAAAATGCTAGTGGTCAGGTCATTGCGAGCCATAAAAATTCACAAAAACGGGTGATTGATAAGTCTGTAGCTGATAAGATGACCAGTATGATGTTGGGGACATTTACCAACGGTACCGGTATTAGTTCATCTCCTGCAGATTATGTCATGGCAGGAAAAACTGGAACAACTGAAGCTGTTTTCAATCCTGAATACACAAGTGACCAGTGGGTGATTGGTTATACTCCGGATGTAGTGATTAGTCACTGGCTTGGTTTCCCTACCACTGATGAAAATCACTATCTAGCAGGATCTACTTCAAACGGTGCAGCCCATGTCTTTAGAAACATTGCTAATACCATTTTACCTTATACGCCAGGAAGTACCTTTACGGTTGAAAATGCTTATAAGCAAAATGGAATTGCACCAGCCAATACAAGAAATCAAGTACAGAGTAATGAAGAAAATCAGGCGGATAATAGCCTTTCTGATATTAGAAGTCGTGCACAAAATCTGGTAGATGAGGCTAGTCGGGCTATCTCGGATGCTAAGATTAAGGAAAAGGCTCAAACAATATGGGATTCGGTAGTCAATCTATTTCGCTAAGATGCTTGTCAAAGCCTAGCTTTCTTGTTATAATAGATAAGATGGAGGCGTTATGGCACTAAAAAAAGCAAGCCTAGCTTGTGCGGTTTGTGGTTCGAGAAACTATTCAATCAAGATCAGCGGAAACCCCAAGCCAACACGACTAGAAGTAAATAAATTTTGTAAACATTGTGGTAAGTACACTACACACAGAGAAACGAGATAGGAGAGAGCGATGCGTTTTATTGGAGATATTTTTAGACTTCTTAAAGACACAACATGGCCAACTCGCAAGGAAAGCTGGAGAGATTTTCGTTCTATCATGGAATACACAGCTTTCTTTGTAGTAATTATTTACATTTTTGACCAGTTGATTGTTTCAGGTTTGATTCGATTTATTAACATTTTTTAGAAGAGTAGTGAAAGTACACTAAAAATCTTTTATTTACTGAAAGGAAATATCATGGATAGTTTTGATAAAGGGTGGTTTGTTTTACAAACTTATTCTGGTTATGAAAATAAGGTAAAAGAAAATCTATTACAACGTGCACAAACCTACAATATGTTGGATAATATTCTACGCGTTGAAATTCCAACACAAACAGTGCAAGTTGAAAAAAATGGAAAGAGAAAAGAAGTAGAAGAAAATCGCTTTCCAGGTTATGTTCTTGTAGAAATGGTGATGACAGATGAAGCTTGGTTTGTTGTTCGAAACACACCAAATGTTACAGGATTCGTCGGATCTCACGGAAATAGATCAAAACCAACTCCATTATTGGAACAAGAAATCCGTGATATCTTGGTTTCTATGGGACAAACTGTACAAGAGTTTGATATCGATGTTGAAGTTGGTCAAACTGTACGTATTATTGATGGTGCCTTTGCAGATTATACTGGTAAGATTATAGAGATTGATAACAATAAAGTGAAGATGATTATCTCTATGTTTGGTAATGACACAGTTGCAGAAGTAAACCTAAATCAAATTGCAGAATTATAACCCAAAGAGAGGCACGACCTCTCTTTTTTGTGCAGTTGAGACGGTGTAGGGAACAGAACGGAGAAAAGAACCGAATTAGCTTTTTTATTTGTTAAACTGTATCTAGAAAGGGGAACATAATGCTTAAAGAATTGTATGAAAAAGTCCAAGGGATTGTATATAAGTGTAGAAATGAATATTACTTGCATTTATGGGAGTTATCTGATTGGGACCAAGAGGGGATGATTTGCTTACATGAATTGATTAGTAGAGAAGAAGGAATAATAGAAGATATTCCTCGTTTAAGGAGATATTTTAAGACTAAGTTCCGGAATCGAATTCTAGACTATATCCGTAAGCAGGAAAGTCAAAAACGAAGATATGATAAAGAACCGTATGAAGAAGTAGGTGAGATTAGTCATCGTATCAGTGAGGGAGGTCTGTGGCTAGATGAGTATTATCTCTTTCATGAGACATTAAGAGATTATAGAAACAAACAAAGTAAAGACAAACAAGAAGAGTTAGAGCGCGTCTTAAGACATGAACGCTTCCGAGGGCGTCAAAGAGTGCTAAATGACTTACGTATTGTGTTTAAAGAGTTTGACATCCGTACTCGGTAAGAAGCTATGCAAAAAAAAGAAAAAAACAGAAAAAGGTGTTGACAAGTCTGAAAAAGCCAGTATAATAGTAAGAGTTGAAAATAACAACTCAG
>CAURCY010000067.1:0-8675 GCA_963523355.1 uncultured Streptococcus sp. | reverse complement strand
ACACGTGTTTTAGAGTTATCACTCATGGTAAGTCTCCCATCTATTCGTTTATTCATACCCTTCAAAATTCTATTCATTATAACTTTCAATAGAATTTCTTCGAGTATAGTCTTTTCGTTTGCTTTTAGGAGTAAAATGGTCTGGGAGACCATTTTAGCCTATCATCTTAAAATGAAAATATGATAGGCAACGAGTCGCAGGCATAACTTGAGTTCGCTCAATCAGTCTGGGAGACTGATTGAGGTTATAAATCAGACAAGCTCAGCTTGCATCTCATTTCGAGTTAACGACGTAATAAAAGATAAACGAAATGACTAGTTCACGATTGAAGGTCGTGTGTGCTTTAACGATTGAAGGTCGCTTGAGCAGTATTCATTATAACACGCTTGGTTGGAGAAGACAAGAAAGAGGCTGATAAATCATCTCAACCTCTCTTTCTTCCTTTGCAAACGAATCAATTTTCCCCTTTAAGTTCTTTCTTCGCTTGTTCTATCTGGTATTTCACTTGCTCAAAGCCAGTTCCTCCTAAGGAATTCCGCCTCTGAACAGCGGTTTCTGGACGCAAGTAGATATAAATATCCTCTTCAATCAGGGGATGGTAGACTTGCAACTCCTTCAAATCCCAATCTTGGATATTTCTACCATGCTTGATAGAATCTAGAACCAATTTCCCTACTATTTCATGCGCTTCTCTAAAGGGGATACCTTTTTCAGCCAAATAATCTGCCAGTTCGGTCGCATTCGAAAAATCATTCTCTGTGGATTGCTGCATTTTGGCCTTATTAACCTGCATGCTCGATAGCATACCTGCCAACACATCCAGAGAATTCAAAATCGTTTCTACTGTATCAAACATGCCTTCCTTGTCCTCTTGCAAATCCTTATTATAGGCCAGAGGCAAAGACTTCATGACGGTCAATAGTCCAAGTAAGTGCCCGTAAACTCGTCCTGTCTTCCCTCGAATCAATTCGGCCATATCAGGATTTTTCTTCTGGGGCATGATAGATGAACCCGTTGAAAAGCTATCAGACAAGCTAATGTACTGATACTCAAAACTGCACCAATTGATGATTTCCTCACAAAAACGGCTCATATGCATCATCAAAATGCTGGCATTTGACAGAAATTCTAAGATAAAATCACGGTCACTCACTGCGTCCAAGGAATTGGTATAGGGTTGTTGGAAACCCAGTAAATCACTCGATAATTGACGATTGATTGGAAAAGTTGTCCCCGCCAAGGCAGCCGAACCCAGTGGAGATAGGTCCGTATGTTTCAGGTTAAATGCAAAACGCTCGCTGTCCCTTTGAAACATATTGTAATAAGCCATGAGATGATGGGCAAAACTAATCGGTTGGGCGTGCTGCAAATGAGTATAGCCTGGCATGATGGTTTCCACATGTTGTTCAGCCATATCCAGCAAAACACTGTTCAGATTCGCCAACTTATCCAAGACATGGCCAAGCTGCTCCTTTAGATATAAGTGCATATCTGTTGCGACTTGGTCATTCCGAGAACGAGCCGTGTGTAGTTTCCCAGCCAGAGGACCGATTTTCTCTGTCAGCAACACTTCCATATTCATATGAATATCTTCATTTGCAATATCAAAATGAAGCTCTCCTGCATCTAAATCTCGCAACAAAGCTTTCAGACCATCTTGGATCTGCTCTGCCTCTTCCGAGCTCAAAATGCCGGTCTGTCCTAGCATTTGAACATGAGCTAGGGAACCCATCAAATCAAATTTTACTAGCTGGTGGTCAAAGGAAATACTCGCACCGAACTGTTCTACCCAATCTTCCACAGTGCCTTCAAATCGACCACCCCATAATTTTGTATTTTTCGACATATCCTGTCGTCCCTTTCTATCGCGTCACTACTCAATATTTTTCTGAACTTCTGAATAAACCTTAGTCGGAAGCCCCCAAAGCTTGATAAATCCAACAGCCGCATCTTGGTCAAAGGTATCCGCACTGGTATAAGTCGCCAAATTTTCATCGTAAAGAGAATTTGGAGATTTCCGAGCCACTACCTGAGCATTCCCCTTATAGAGTTTAACTTTTGCAGTTCCATTGACAACTTTCTGTGTCTCCTTGATATAGGCAATCAAAGCCTGAGTTGCTGGGCTAAACCACAGGGCATTATAGATGAGATTGGACAACTCATTTTCGATAATAGGTTTGAAATGAGCCACTTCTCTCACAAGAGTCAAGTCTTCAATCTCCTTATGAGCTGCCAATAAAGTCACAGCGCCTGGGCACTCATAAATCTCTCTTGACTTAATCCCGACTAGGCGATTTTCCACATGGTCAATACGACCAACACCGTGTTTGCCTGCAATTTCATTGAGCTTTTGAATCAAAGTCGCCACTTTCATCTTTTCTCCATTGAGGGAGATGGGTACCCCACAGCTAAACTCAATGTCAATAAATTCTGGACTGTCTGGTGCCTCTTCTGGCGAAGATGTGATTCCAAATGCTTCTTCTGGCGCTTGGTTCCAAGGGTTTTCCAAAACACCACATTCATTTGCACGTCCCCAAAGATTTTGATCGACAGAGTAAGGATTGTCAAGGTCAGCAGGAACTGGAACGCCGTTTTCTTTTGCATATTGGATTTCTTCTTCACGAGACCATTTCCACTCACGAACAGGCGCAACTACCTTTAGATTGGGATCCAAAGCTGCAATAGAGACTTCAAACCGAACTTGGTCGTTTCCCTTGCCTGTACAACCATGGGCAATTGTGGTTGCCCCCGTCTGATGAGCTATTTCAACGAGTTTTTTTGAAATAAGAGGGCGACTCAGAGCAGATACCAAGGGGTACTTTTGTTCGTAGTAGGCATGAGCCTGAAGGGCCACTAAAACATAGTCGTTAGCAAATTCTTCCTTAACATCAATGACATAAGACTCAACAGCCCCAACCTTGAGAGCTTTATCGTGGATGAACTCCAAATCCTTTCCTTCACCCACATCCATACAAACAGCGATCACATCATAGTCTTTTTTTAACCATGTAATAGCAACTGATGTATCCAATCCACCTGAATAGGCTAAAATGACTTTTTCCTTACTCATTTCTCTTCCTTCTTTCTATTTTTCGATAGAGGCTTTAAAAGCATCGTCAATCAATTTGTCCAACTCCCCAGAATCCTTCAACTTCTGGATGGTTTTGTCAACCGCCTCTTTTAATTCTTTACTATCTTTTTTCATCGCAACAGCGTAGGAATCTTCCTTGTCATTGTCAAAATCAAACTCAGCGATGGCTAGGTCTGAATTATTCTCTACAAATCCTTTCGCCACTGGTTCCTCAAAGATAACCGCATCCAGTTGTCCTGATTTCAAATCTGTTATCAAATTTCCATTTTTAGGAAGTGAAACGAGAGAAGAATTCTGCAAAGTTTCTTTGGCCAGAGTTTCCTGGATAGAACCTTTCTGCGCTCCCACCTTTTTCTGAGCCAAATCCTTGACTGATTGGTAATTCGTTAATTCAGATTTTCTTACGATAACCTTATTTTTCGAAGTGTAGTAGGGAATTGAAAAGTCGTAAACTTGACTTCTCTCTTCCGTTTTAGAAACACCTGATATGGCAAGATCGGCCTTACCTGAATCAAGACTAGCCAGTACATTGTCAAAACTCATTGGAGAGAACTCCACTTCTACACCCAGTTCCTTTGCGATGGCTTTGGCTAGCTCAACATCTGAACCTACAATCTGATTTTTCCCATCAACCAATTTCTGATATTCAAATGGAGCAAACTCTGGATTTAGGGCCACCACCAATTTTCCTTTAGCCTTAATGGCTTCAACACCTTGGGATTGAGTGTTACTACAAGCAAATAATAAGGGAAACATAAGCAAACCAAACATCGTCATCAACACCTTCTTCACTTTATTCATAGAAGAGCCTCCTTTTATTTTTATACTTTATTATTGTATAAATAATACTCTTATCGTTCTCGTTTGTCAAGGAAAAACTGTATTTTATTTCATTTAAATCAAGAAAAAGCTTATTATATGATATATTTTTACACATAATAAGCTTATTTATACTGTTTGATTTTTTAAAAATACAATTGCCCAATTACAGGTAAGATGAAGAAATCAATGAACTCGCCACATTCTCTTTCACAATTCAATGACTCGATGGCATTGTTGAGCTACATAGGCATCGTGGGTAACGATAATGACCGTTTTCCCTTCCTTGTTCATATCTAAGAGAAAGTTTAAAACCAAATCTCGATTTTCAGGGTCTAGAGAGCCGGTTGGTTCATCTGCTAACAGGAGCTGACTCGGTTTTAAAATGGCTCTAGCAACTGCGATTCGTTGCTGTTCTCCTCCAGATAACTCTGAAACCTTCTGATGTAGGGTTGATGACAATCCCACTCTCTCTAAAATTTCTTCTATCTTTTTGACTTTGTCCTTCTTGGATAATTTTACATACTTTAGAGCCAGCATGAGATTATACTCTACCGTTTCATTATCAATCAGAGCAAAGTTTTGAAACAGATAGGAGATATGTTCGCGGATAATCGCTTGCGACTTAACAGAATTGACAGGTACATTTTGCTGACCGAAAATTTCATAATGTCCACTGTAATCGCCATCTATCAAACCCAAGAGATTTAACAAGGTTGACTTGCCACTGCCACTTTTTCCAACAATGGCAACTAAATCTCCTTGGTTAATTTTTAGAGATAAGTTCTCCAAAATAACTTTTTCCCCAATGGTTTTCGTAACATTTTCCAACTTTATCATAAGTGATCCCCTTTCAATAACTGCACTACATTTCGTTTTTCCATCTTAGAACCCAAGAAAAGCACAAACAGGATATCTAAGCCTGTAAATCCTGCAAAAAGTAGGAGCGGGAAAAGTGCCTGTGTAAAGAATAGCAGGGCTACAAAAGGAAGGCTATAAACAGCTAATAGAAGACCCAGCAAGGAACGATACCGATCTATCAATTTCCAGCCCATAAACTTCTTGGTAATAATATCTGTTCGCTTCAATAAGAAAGTTGTTACTAGTAAGAAGTAGGAAATCATCATACTAAGAAGACCAACCAAAGCAAAGAGTATGTTGAAATTCCGAACAGCATCTCGATAAGAATCTACTTTCTCTTGTTGAATGGCTTGAATAGATGAAAATTTTAAATAATTCCCATCTGATAATTTCTCAACTAACGCTGTCACCTCTTTTTGATGTTGAGCTGTATTTTCGATTTTAATGGGATTATTTAAACCTGTTGTTGACAGGGAAGCTTTTTCATCCCACATCATATCAGAATCATTGACCAAGCTAATAATTGGATTGTAGAGATTTTCCTTTCGCTTCTCGTTATAAGGGAAAAATGACCAATCTCCTTCATAATAGGCAATCTCGACATCCACCTCCTCTATCCTTCGTTTTTGCTGCTCTTCATACTTCATTGATTGATAGGTAATCAACTTCCCCAAGAGCTGGTTTTTCTCTTCTTCACCTTTCGTACTTGCTGGCATCAAAATAACTTTTTTAGTGCCGGTATCGGGTAACTTGAATCCCTTGCTCTTTAGAAAATTGCGATTAGCATAGTACACATCCACCGTATCTGTTAACTGATATTGCTGAATCTGTTCTGATTTGACAAAATTTTTTACAGGAAGACTGCTACTTTGCACATAGCCCGCCTGCGTTTTTTCTACCAAATCCAGATAAAATCGATAGAAATAATCCACTGCTTGCCCTGAGCCTGCCAACTGCTCTTGCCACAGGTTATCATTGAGTTGGAAAGTTTCTAAGGTCAGATAATTTCCTTGACTGATCCACTGTTTCTGGTAATCCAACTCTTTGTTTTCTTGCTCCAAACTTTTCCCCACCCCAACTAGCAAGACTGTCAGTAAAATGGTGGTTCCAATTTTCATCAAATAATTAAAGAGTAAACCAAATTTGAAAGATGAAAAACCTTTCAGCAGAGAGCTGATTGTCATTTTTTGGATTAAGAGATAAGTCAACCAACTGATAAAGAGATAAAGCTGCAAAAGCAAAAAATGAGACAACCACAGCATAGGGAACAAATCTTTCGGCTTATAATCAAGCAAGAAACACACTCCTAGATTGATCACAAGCGCCCCACCTAGGAGGAGGTAGAGGTTGCCTTTCACAACATCAGCTAAAACAGCCCGATCTTGAAAACCAAGTAATTTTTGTACCCCAACTCTTTTCATCTCCATCATCGGCTGATACACTGTTACTAAGACAAGAAGCAAAATAGCCAAGACAAAAATAATAGCAGATAAGAGCAAATCTCGATTTAAGACTTCCACTGCACTTTTATAGTTTGGCTCTAGCAAGGTAGCCTGGTCTATATTGAAAAAATCGCTCCATTTCTGTACAATCCTATCCTTGTCCATCTTTTGTGTAGAAGTTATCGTATAGCGACCATTTAAACTACGAGATGTATCCTTGATATAGGTTTGAAAAGTCATAAGCTGAATAGGTTTGGCTTTTAGAAAGGTCGGAATCGTACCAAGTTTATTGGAAATTTCTTTATTACTGTAAACTCCCTCACCATCTGTGGTAAAATCAAGGGAAGAAAGTCCAAACTCTTGGTAGGGGAAGGTATCTTTATCAAAAACACCAGACTTGATCACCTCATCACCACTGTCTGTTTTGATGATGGAGACTTTGTACTCCTTTGATACATCCTCAAAAAATCGAAGAACAGATTCTGCAGGTTCATTGACATCTTTCAAGTATACATCCAAAGAACTCGCTGTCTTTCCCATTTCCTGAATCCGAACCACTTCTCGTGTGTAGTTTACATTAAAAACAAAGAAAGTGGTACACAGAAGCAGGAGTAACATACAGAAATTACTGATTTTTTTCATAAAGATACCTCCAATAAAGTTCTCCCTCTCCTAACAGGAGAGGGAAAATTTCACTTAAAATCCATAGAAATATTCTAATCCTGTTGGCGGAATTTTAGTAAGGGAAGCTTGAGCCCAAACCCCGGGAGTTTCACGATCCCTAGAGATTCTACCACCATGTCGGACTGTTGCTGTATGAGATCGAGTAGAATGTAAATAATCAGAATATCCAAAAGTTCCTGTCCAACCTACTCCATAGTTCCATTGACCACCACCTACCCATACTGCCAAAACATTTGTAGTAGCAAGCAAACCACATGCCATTACGGTTGCTACACCAATTTTTACTAATTTTTTCATGATATTTTCCTCACATCTTATATCTTGAACTGTTTCACAGAAACAGATGAATTGATTCATTTGTAAACATCGAAGTCCATTGGACTCACCTTCCTTTCTTTTACTTAATCAAAATTTTATAAGAGCCATCCCCAAGGGAAGAAAATAGCCAGCCATAATATAAATAACAACAGATGATATACTTTTTTATACATTTGGTACCCCCTTAGTACTTCATCATCTTGATTATAAAATACAATATACCTTGTCGTAAAATTTGTTAACCTTTTTCACAAATTTATTTTAGATTTCTTTTTTACTTTTTATTTTACTATGATACAATATTTTTAATCAATTTCTATTTTTTGTTAACTTTTTTCACAAATAAGGAGGAAATCATGCGCTACGATTTTGGAAATGTTTATAAAGAAATCCGTGAGTCAAAGGGGTTAACCCAAGAGGAGGTCTGTGGGGATGTTCTCTCAAGAACCAGTCTATCAAAAATCGAAAGCGGGAAAACAACTCCTAAATATGAAAATATGGAGTTTCTTCTTCGGCAAGTCAATATGACCTTTGAAGAGTTTGACTATATTTGCCATCTCTACCACCCAAGTGAACGATCAACTATCATGCAGACTTTTCTAAAAATGGCTTCTATTAGTGGTACGAGCGACTTAAGTAAATTACTCAAAAAATGCCAACATTATCTAAAAACACACCATGATTTCCCCATCCAGCAGTTACAAGATATGCTCGAAATCGTTATCTACATTCGTGAAAATGGAATAGAAAAATTGTCAAGTAAGGTTGACAACATTGTAAACAGACTATGGGATAAGATTGAGAAACAAGATACTTGGTATGAGAGCGACCTCAAAGTTCTTAATACCATTCTCTTTGCTTTTCCTATGGAGTATATTCATCAGATTACCGAAAAAATTCTCGAACGACTAGAGGTTTATAAACACTACAGTCCTGTCTTTCGGCTTCGTATGATGTTGCTTCTGAATCTCTCAACTCTTTATCTTTACAATGGTGATAAGTTGCTTTGCAAACAGCTTTGCTACACTCTCTTAGAGGATGCAAAAGCAAGCAAACAGTATGATACACTTGCGTTTTCCTATATTCGTATCGGCATTTGTGCTAATGATACTCAGTTGATACAGAATGGACTCTCCTTAGCTAAACTAGTAGAAGATGAACACCTACTAACAGAGCTAGAGCGAGAAGTTGACATCTTTGTAAACAAAAAAGAGCCCTAAAGGACTCTTGTATTCTTAATACCAACCGTTGTTAAGCCAGAAGTTCTTGGCAGCTGTCCATGAACCGTAACGTCCTGCAACGTAAGCATCTGCTACACGTTCTTGGTTTTCAGCTGAGTAGTCACCGTTCAAGTATGAATCTGTCAATTGGTAACGTCCGATGTAACGTCCGTTTGTAGCTGTGTAGCTACCACCTGATTCTTTTTGAGCGATCCATTCTTTGGCTTCTGCTTCAGAACC
>CAURCY010000066.1:0-8940 GCA_963523355.1 uncultured Streptococcus sp. | reverse complement strand
TGCGTAGCCGTTCTTTCTTCTCAGAGATTCAAGCTGTTTTGGATGAGTTGGAAAATCAAGATGATTTGGATTTCAAAATCCTCTTTTTGGATGCTGCAGATAAGGAATTGGTCGCGCGCTACAAGGAAACCAGACGAAGTCACCCACTAGCAGCTGACGGTCGGATTTTGGATGGAATTAAGCTGGAACGTGAACTCTTAGCACCACTGAAAAACATGAGCCAAAATGTTGTGGATACGACAGAACTCACTCCACGTGAACTGCGTAAAACCATTGCAGAGCAGTTTGCGGATCAGGAACAAGCCCAGTCTTTCCGTATCGAAGTCATGTCTTTTGGCTTTAAATATGGAATCCCGATTGATGCAGATTTAGTCTTTGATGTCCGATTCTTGCCAAATCCCTACTACCTACCAGAACTGAGAAACCAAACGGGTGTGGATGAACCAGTTTATGACTATGTCATGAATCATCCTGAGTCAGAAGACTTTTATCAACATTTGTTGGCCTTGATTGAGCCGATTTTGCCAAGTTACCAAAAGGAAGGGAAGTCTGTTTTGACTATTGCCATGGGTTGTACGGGTGGACAACACCGTAGTGTGGCCTTTGCTAAACGCTTGGCGCAGGACTTATCCAAGAATTGGCCTGTCAATGAAGGGCATCGCGACAAAGACCGAAGAAAGGAAACGGTAAACCGTTCATGAGAAAACCAAAGATAACGGTGATTGGTGGAGGGACTGGGATCCCCGTCATTCTTAAAAGTCTGCGTGAAAAAGATGTGGAAATCGCTGCTATCGTAACGGTGGCGGATGATGGTGGTTCATCAGGTGAACTCCGAAAAAATATGCAACAATTGACACCGCCAGGTGATCTTCGCAATGTCCTTGTGGCCATGTCGGATATGCCTAAGTTTTATGAGAAAGTCTTTCAGTATCGCTTTTCTGAAGATGCTGGAGCCTTTGCTGGCCATCCATTGGGTAATCTCATTATCGCTGGCCTGTCAGAAATGCAGGGTTCGACCTATAATGCCATGCAGTTACTGAGCAAATTTTTCCATACAACTGGGAAGATTTATCCTTCCAGTGACCATCCCTTGACCCTTCATGCAGTCTTTCAGGATGGGACAGAAGTGGCTGGAGAGAGCCATATTGCAGACCATCCAGGCATGATTGACCATGTCTATGTGACCAATACCCTCAACGATGATACGCCTCTGGCTAGCCGTCGAGTAGTGCAGACCATTCTTGAAAGTGACATGATTGTCCTAGGGCCTGGCTCTCTCTTTACCTCGATTTTGCCCAATATCGTGATTAAGGAAATCGGGCAGGCGCTTTTGGAAACCAAGGCAGAAATCGCCTATGTCTGCAATATCATGACCCAACGTGGGGAGACGGAACACTTTACAGATAGTGACCACGTGGAGGTCTTGCATCGTCACCTTGGTCGACCTTTTATCGATACTGTCTTGGTGAATATCGAAAAAGTGCCTCAGGAATACATGAATTCCAACCGTTTTGATGAATACTTGGTGCAGGTGGAACATGATTTTGCTGGTCTTTGTAAGCAAGTTCCGCGCGTGATTTCATCCAACTTCCTTCGTCTGGAAAATGGGGGTGCCTTCCACGATGGAGATTTGATTGTGGATGAATTGATGCGGATTATACAGGTGAGAAAATGAGTTTCACAGTAGCAGTAAAAGAAGAAATCCTAGGTCAGCACCATCTGAGCCGGCATGAATTATCTGCCATTATCAAGATGTCTGGTAGCATCGGTCTTTCGACTTCGGGCTTGACCTTGTCTGTCGTGACAGAAAATGCCAAACTGGCTCGGCACCTCTATGAGTCCTTTCTCCATTTTTACGAAATCAAATCGGAAATTCGCCACCACCAACGGAGTAATCTCCGCAAGAATCGGGTCTATACTGTTTTTACAGATGAAAAGGTGCAGGACTTGCTGAGTGATTTGCACTTGGCAGACTCCTTCTTTGGCCTGGAAACAGGTATTGATGAGGAGATTTTATCAGATGAGGAAGCAGGTCGTGCTTATCTTTGTGGCGCTTTCTTGGCAAATGGAAGCATTCGTGACCCTGAGTCAGGCAAGTACCAGTTGGAAATCAGTTCTGTTTATCTGGACCACGCGCAAGGGATTGCCTCTCTTCTCCAGCAGTTTTTACTGGATGCCAAGGTGCTTGAACGCAAGAAGGGGGCTGTGACCTATCTCCAGCGAGCCGAAGATATTATGGACTTCTTGATTGTCATCGGAGCCATGAAGGCGCGTGATGATTTTGAGCGAGTTAAGATTTTACGAGAAACCCGTAACGACCTTAATCGTGCTAATAATGCTGAAACGGCGAATATTGCTCGGACAGTTTCTGCCAGCATGAAGACTATCAACAATATCAGCAAAATCAAAGATATCATGGGCCTAGAAAATCTACCAGTAGATTTGCAGGAGGTAGCGCAGTTGCGAATTCAGCACCCAGATTACTCTATCCAGCAGTTAGCAGATAGTCTCAGCACTCCTCTGACCAAAAGTGGTGTTAACCACAGACTCAGAAAAATCAATAAGATAGCCGATGAGTTATAAAGATATAAAACACCTCTTTCTTGACAATTAAATAGAGTATGTGAGATAATAAAGGGGAATTGAGAAGTTCTAGCATTTTAGTGCTAACAGAAATCCCCTCGGTACTGCAATACTGAGGGGATTTTTTTCTGGGTTAGATAGCACTAACCAGGAAGGTTACTTGTCGAAGTGATCGTCTAACCAACGAGTCACCAGCCATGAGATGATACTCTCGATGACTGCGATAAGTACTATTTTGAGAAGTTCTAGCATCTGTAATACCTCCTTTTCCAAGGCGTATTGTTAGTGCCGTCCCTATTATATCACATGTTTTATCAGTTTGATAGGCATTTTTATTTTTGTTAAAGAAGGGGGAAATATGATCTAACAAATTAGCCGATGAACTATAAAACCACGAATCCTATGTGACTCGTGGTTCTTTTTCTATAAACTAGTAGAGTGTTTTGGTTGTACTTTTTGTTCTGGGTCGATGTAGTTAATGGCATTGTTAACAGCGGTTGGTGCTTCTCCAAGCCCTGTCGCAATCAGATCAATTTTTCCGTCATAGTAGCAACAGTCACCGATAGCATAGATACCTGCTTGGCTAGATTCTTGCTTGCTATTGACGATAATCTTGTGACGGTTGAGGTCCAGACCCCAGTTTTTAAGGTTACCAACAGAAGATTTGAAACCATAGTTGACAAAGAGGTGGTCTAGGTCAATAGTTTCTGTTTCATCAGATTTGACTTTTGTGATTTCAAGTTTATCGAGTATTTTTCCATCTCCAAGGAGTTGGCTAGGGACGAATGGTGTCTTGATGATCACAGAAGATTCCTGCAAAGCTTGGACACTGTGTTCCAAGGCGCGGAAATTATCTCTGCGGTGAACAAGGGTAGTTGGTGCAATTTTTTCAAAAGCCAAAGCCCAATCCACAGCCGAGTCTCCTCCACCAAGAATCGTCACTTTCTTACCAGCATATTGCTGGATGTTGGAAACGTGGTAGTGGATATTTTCATAGCCTTCAACGCCTTCTAGTTCCAGAGGACGTGGTTTAAAGGCACCGCCCCCCATAGCGATGATAACAGTTTTAGACAGGTGACTTCCTTTAGAAGTTGTAATTACAAAGCCTTCTTCTTGTTTTTCAATCTCAAGAACCGTTTCATTGAGATGAATAGGGGTATCAAAGCCGTTTAACTGTTCAATCAAGCGGTTGGTCAACTCTTCTCCAGTCAGGTTTGGGAAACCTGGTACGTCTAGGATTTCCTTTTCAGGATAGAGAATAGCAGGCTGTCCACCTAGTTGAGGAAGGGAATCGATGATTTGGACCTTTGCTTGGCGTAGGTGGGCGTAAAAGGCCGCAAAAAGCCCGACAGGACCGCCACCTACAATAGTGATATCATAGAGTTGAGACATGGTTTCTCCTTTGTTTTTTCTAGTCATACTCTTCGAAAATCAAATTCAAACCACGTCAGCGTCGCCTTACCGTACTCAAGTACAGCCTGCGGCTAACTTCCTAGTTTGCTCTTTGATTTTCATTGAGTATCAGTTTATTTTATCATATTTTTTCTTTAATTTAAAATGAAGTAGGATAGGGAAAAAAATGCCAGAAAAATGGTATAATAGAAAGGAACGTGTTTGGACAGAGAGGAGACAGCAGATGAACTTTCAACAATTATCCAACCTGCAATATTGGACTAGCTTGTTTTCTAGTCCTTGGAGTATTGCCATCAATCTGTTTGATATTTTGATTGTGGCCTATATTTTATATCGTTTTACAAAAGCGATAGCTGGCACCAAGATTATGATTTTGGTGCGGGGGGTCTTGATTTTTGTATTAGCCCAGGTTGTGGCCAATATCCTTGGTTTAACAACGATTTCTTGGTTGATTAATCAGATTATCACCTATGGGGTTATTGCTGCGGTTGTTATCTTCTCTCCAGAGATTCGGACTGGTTTGGAACGCTTGGGAAGGGCGACAGATTTCTTTTCTACTGCTCAAATTAGTGCAGAGGAGCAAATGATTCGTGCCTTTGTCAAGTCGGTTGAATATATGAGTCCTCGTAAGATTGGTGCTCTGGTTGCCATCCAACGAGTTCGGACCTTGCAAGAATACATTGCGACAGGGATTCCCTTGGATGCCAATATTTCAGCTGAACTCCTTATTAATATCTTTATCCCCAACACTCCCCTACACGATGGTGCTGTGATTATCAGAGAAAATCGAATAGCAGTAACCTCTGCCTATCTTCCCTTGACAGAAAGCACAGGGATTTCCAAGGAATTTGGGACCAGACACCGGGCGGCTATCGGTTTGTCAGAAGTATCCGATGCCTTGACCTTCATCGTCTCAGAGGAAACAGGTGGCATTTCTATTACCTATAACGGTGTTTTCAAGCACGACTTGACGATTGAAGAATTTGAAGCAGAGCTACGAGCAATTCTTTTGCCAGCCGTTGAGGAAAAAGTCAGTTTCAAGGACCGTTTGTTAGGAGGTTGGAAATATGAGAAAAAATAGTCTATACATCATTTCATCTCTCTTTTTTGCTTGTATCTTATTCATCTATGCAACGTCAACCAACTTTCAAAATAGTAATACCGCAAGGCAGGTTAAATCAGAAACTTACACCAATACGATAACGAACGTTCCTATCGTTATTCACTATGATGATGACCAGTATTTCATTAGCGGATTTGCATCAGAAGTTTCAGTGGTATTAACAGGAGCCAATCGTGTGACCTTGGCCAGCGAAATGCAGGAGAGCACTCGTAAGTTTAAGGTAACTGCTGATTTGACGGATGCCAGTGTTGGAACGATTGAAGTTCCCTTGAATATTGAAAATCTTCCAAGCGGATTGACTGCTGTGGCAACGCCTCAAAAGATCACAGTGAAAGTTGGGAAGAAGGTTAAGCGAGATGGGATGATTGTTGTGCCACAAGTTGACCAAAGCCAGATTGATCCCAAGCTACAAATTGATAGTGTAACCGTGTCAAATGAACGAGTTTCTGTCACAACTGACCAAGAAACATTAGCTAAAATTGATCGTATTATTGCGCTTTTACCAACCAGCGAACGCATAACAGGTAATTACAGTGGTTCAGTACCTTTGCAGGCAATCGACCGTAATGGTGTTGTCTTACCAGCGGTGATTACTCCATTTGATACGACAATGAAGGTCACTACAAAACCTGTGGGTACAAGTTCAAACACATCAAATTCAACTACAAGCAGTTCGTCGGAGACATCTTCGTCAACGAAAGCAACTAGTTCAAAAACGAATTAAAAATAGGAAAAGGATTTTATAAAAATGGGTAAATATTTTGGGACTGATGGAGTCCGTGGAGAAGCTAACGTAGAACTAACGCCAGAATTGGCCTTTAAACTAGGACGTTTTGGAGGCTATGTTCTTAGCCAACATGAAACGGAAGCACCGAAAGTTTTTGTAGGACGTGATACACGTATTTCTGGGGAAATGCTAGAATCTGCCTTGGTAGCTGGTCTTCTTTCAGTTGGCATTCACGTATACAAACTAGGTGTTTTGGCAACACCAGCAGTAGCTTACTTGGTAAAAACTGAAGGAGCAAGTGCTGGTGTCATGATTTCTGCTAGCCACAATCCAGCCCTTGATAATGGAATTAAGTTCTTTGGCGGTGATGGCTTCAAACTGGACGATGAAAAAGAAGCAGAAATTGAAGCCTTGCTAGACGCTGCGGAAGATACTCTTCCTCGTCCAAGTGCAGAAGGCTTGGGAACCTTGGTAGATTATCCAGAAGGCTTGCGTAAGTATGAAGGCTATCTTGTTTCAACTGGAACTCCTCTTGAGGGAATGAAGGTTGCCTTGGACACAGCAAACGGTGCGGCGTCTACAAGTGCCCGTCAAATCTTTGCAGACCTTGGCGCTCAATTAACTGTTATCGGGGAAACACCAGATGGTCTTAACATCAACCTTAATGTTGGTTCAACTCACCCAGAAGCTCTTCAAGATGTGGTCAAAGAAAGCGGCTCAGCTATTGGTTTGGCCTTTGACGGAGACAGTGACCGTTTGATTGCTGTTGATGAAAATGGCGACATCGTTGATGGTGACAAGATTATGTACATCATCGGGAAATACCTTTCTGAAAAAGGACAATTGGCCCAAAATACAATCGTGACAACTGTTATGTCCAACCTTGGTTTCCACAAGGCCTTGGACCGTGAAGGCATTAACAAGGCAGTCACTGCAGTTGGCGACCGCTACGTTGTTGAAGAAATGAGAAAATCAGGCTACAACCTCGGTGGTGAACAGTCTGGTCACGTCATCTTGATGGATTACAATACAACAGGTGATGGCCAATTATCTGCTGTTCAATTGACAAAAATCATGAAGGAAACTGGTAAGAGCTTGTCAGAGTTGGCAGCAGAAGTAACCATCTATCCACAAAAATTAGTCAATATCCGAGTGGAAAATGCCATGAAGGAAAAGGCTATGGAAGTGCCAGCTATCAAGGTTATCATCGAGAAGATGGAAGCTGAAATGGCGGGGAATGGCCGTATCCTTGTTCGCCCAAGTGGAACAGAGCCTCTTTTGCGTGTTATGGCAGAAGCGCCTACAACAGAAGAAGTGGACTACTATGTTGATACCATCGCAGACGTAGTCCGAGCTGAAATCGGGATTGACTAAATCCTAGAAAACTAGATGAAAATAAAAAATTATGGTACAATAGCTTATAATATTGTAGCCGAGGGAGAAAGACATGAATCTTAAACGTGAACAAGAATTTGTTAGTCAGTATCATTTTGATGCGCGTAATTTTGAATGGGAAAATGAAAATGGAGCTCCTGAAACTAAGGTGGATGTGAACTTCCAATTAATTCAACATGACCAAGAAAATCAAGTGACTTCCTTGATTGTTATCTTGAGTTTTATGATTGTATTTGATAAATTTGTCATCAGTGGAACCATTTCACAGGTGAACCATATCGATGGTCGTATTGTTAACGAACCAAGTGAATTGAACCAAGAAGAAGTGGAAACCTTGGCTCGTCCATGTTTGAACATGCTCAACCGTTTGACTTATGAAGTAACTGAAATTGCATTAGACTTACCAGGAATCAATTTGGAGTTCTAATATGAAATTAGCTGTTATCACAGATTCCTCTGCCTATCTCAGTGCAGATACCTTGCAAAGAGAAGATTTATTTGTCTTGGATATTCCTGTTAATATTGATGGTGAGGAGTATGTCGAAGGCATCAATCTGACTGCTGAGGAATTTTACCAAAAAATGGCTCAGGCTTCTGAATTGCCTAAGACCAGTCAACCAAGTATTGCCAAGTTAGATGAGATTCTAACTTCGCTTAAAGAACAAGGCTATACACATGCTTTGGGGCTTTTCCTATCTTCTGGAATTTCAGGTTTTTACCAAAATATCCAGTATATGGTGGATGACTATGAGGGCTTAACCATTGCTTTTCCAGACACTTTAATTACAAGTGCTCCTCTGGGTATCATGGTTGAAAGTGTCTTTAACTGGCGAGACCAGGGTGATGACTTTGCCATTATTCAGGATAAGCTAGCTATCCAAATTAGTCACACATCTGCTTTCATCATGGTCGATGATTTGGACCACTTGGTTAAAGGTGGACGCCTTTCAAATGGAGCTGCGATTTTGGGCAATCTGCTAAGCATTAAGCCGATTCTTTATTTTAATGACCAAGGTGTGATTGAAGTGTACGAAAAAGTCCGTACTGAAAAGAAAGCAACCAAGCGTTTAATTGAGATTATCAAGGAAGCAACAGCTTCAGGCCAATACCGTATCATTGTCATTCACGGGAATGCTCCTGAAAAGGCTGAAGAATTGCGTCAGCACTTGCTAGATTCTGAAGTGGGTACGGATATTTCACTTGCTACATTTGGTAGTGTCATTGGAACACACCTAGGAGCAGGAAGTATTGCTCTGGGTTATATTCCAGTGATTTAGTTAGTACTTCTAGACTAGTTAAGAAGGCTTGTATCTTAGAAATTGAACACGGACTACCTGCCTCTTGAAAAAAGATGTCTGTCTTGCCTTTTGTGGAAAGTCAGCGCCATCCCCTATTTTTCACGGGCAGCTAAGGCCCTTTGTATCTTGATAATTGAACACGCCTGGAACCCTCTGTGAAAAAGATAGTTCTTCCAAGGAGGGAGGAGACACTCCTTGATTAGAACTCCTATTTTCACTCTGTGTTCTTACAGGCTTTGTATCTTAGAAATTGAACACGGACTACCTGCCTCTTGAAAAAAGATGCCTGTCTTGCCTTTCATGGAAAGTCAGCGTCATTCCCTATTTTTCATGGGCAGCTAAGGTCCTTTGTATCTTAGACAGGAGTAGAGATGAGTATTCGAGTAATTATTGCTGGTTTT
>CAURCY010000065.1:0-9100 GCA_963523355.1 uncultured Streptococcus sp. | reverse complement strand
TCGGTCCCCTTTTTCACCTTTAGCACCTTGTGCTCCGGTTAGACCGCGTTCACCTTGGTCCCCTTTTTCACCTTTGGCACCTTGTGCTCCGGTTAGACCGCGTTCACCTTGGTCCCCTTTTTCACCTTTAGCACCTTGTGCTCCGGTTAGACCGCGTTCACCTCGATCTCCTTTTTCACCTTTGGCTCCTTGTGCTCCAGTTAGACCGCGTTCGCCTTGGTCTCCTTTTTCACCTTTAGCTCCAGTTAGACCGCGTTCACCTTGGTCCCCTTTTTCACCCTTGGCTCCATCTTTAATAGCAATTTTTTGAACAAGTTCGTCTACGCCTTCAGTATAAACACCATTTCCATCGTTATCAAGATAGAAAGTGAGGTTATTTGTATCACCAACTTTATTTTGATCAACACGTGGTTTTACTGTATCGATTAGCTCTTTAGCCACACCAATTTGCATAATACGTGGCTTAGCTTCTTTAGTAACAGAATTACTAATTGGCAATCCTAAAAGTGTTTCGTTACCAAATCGATGAACTTTATAGGTAATTTGACGTTGTCCTTTTTCACCTTCTCGAACTAATCTAGTTTGACCTTCTGGTAATTTACTAGTTGGAAGGTAGACTGTTTGGAAATCAATGTCTTCTGAAACAGTCTTATTATTAGTACCACCATAAGGGTTTGCATCCAAGTATAGTGGATTTGCTCTATGATAATAGTTGGAGTTGCTGTATGGGTCATTGCTAGTAGCGGCACCGCCACCACCTTGGTCCACGTTAAAAGTAACAGGTTTCAAACGAACAGACAAGTCACCATTTGGATTATTGATTGGCAAACTAAATCTGATTGTTTGTTCCGTATTTGTTGAAGTAGCAGAGGTCATACTGTATCCTGAGTGAGATACGTAGTTGGCACCTTGGCTAATAGGTTTTGATTGATCTCTTAACCTTGGAGTTGTGATTGTCGCATTGGAAGGATTTCCAAATCCATCCCCTTTATCCAAGATAAAGTTATTATTAACAAATTCGCCCGGACCAGAATATTTGATTGTGAAATTCAATTTATTACCTTGACGTACTGTTGTTACATCGTAATGAATTGAATTACCACCACGTGAGTTCCCGTAGCCACGGAAACTATAACTACGACCACCTTGGCTGATGTCTGAAAATGCAACTGTATTTCCAGAACCTGAGACAATTGGGTTGGCTGGATTGCTAGCCGCTCTAAAGCCACTATGACCTTTATCCAAGTCTTCCTTACGGATAGCTGGATTTTGGCGAGCATCAGAAAGGCTCAAACCTGGTTTCAAGATTTCATTAGTAGATTTTGGAGCTGAAGTTGTTTCTACTTTGGCAGGTGCATTAGTTGCTAAAACGCTACTATCAACAGCTGAACGGTCAGTCGTTGTTGCAACTGGCTTAGCTTCTTCTTTGGCTTCTGCTGTGTCAGCTTTCTTCACTACAGGAGTTTCTGATACAGTTCCTTTATCAGAGTTAGAACGAAGTTCTAGACCAATAATAGCCGATTGGATAGATGTCTCTGCTGCTGATATTTCAGCTTCAGATGCATCTGCTTTCCCAAGCAAGCTTTGACCAGCTTGGATACTTGCTTGCAAGTTAGCAGCACTTGCTTCTGTATATAACTTACTTTCTAATTTTTTAGCACGTGAAAGAGCTGTTAACAATTTTGACTTGTCAACAGCATCTTGATGACTTGCTTCTTTTTTGTCTTTTGCTTCTTCAACTTTTTCTGCTGGTCTAGTAGCTTCTTCAGTTTTAGCTGGAGTCGTTTCTACTGGGTTAGCAACAGTTGGAGCTGCATAAGTTGTTTCTTTTTTAGGTGTAGAAACTTCTGCTGGTTTAGTAGCTTCATCTACCTTATCCTTATCAACAGAGACACTATTAGTTGCCTCAGGATGTTGTTCCTCTGCTTGTACTGATTGCGCATTGGCAGCAGTTCCCAAGACTAAGGCTGTCCCGAGCAAGACACTAGCCGCACCAAAGTGATACTTACGAATAGAGTATCGTTGTTGCATGCTATACCAGTCAAATGATTTCTTATGTGAATGTTTCATTTCAAACTCCTAGATAGTAATTTATAGTTTACACTTTACAACTATTTGAGCCATTAATCAATATTATCTATGAAATTAATATATCTGATTTTTGTACCATGGAGCCATATTTTTTTTTTTTTTTTTTTGAATTTAATGTACATATTTTTAATTCTTGTTTTTTTGTACAACATAATCATAATTATGATACAATATAGTTTAGGAGGAATTAAGAACATGCGCAACCTTTTATCCACAAAAGACCAAAGACAATTACGTTTAATGGAAACCTTAATTCAGAATCGTAATTGGATAAGGTTACATGCACTTGCCGAAAAATTAGGATGTACAGAACGAATCCTAAAAAATGATTTAAATGAATTACGAACAGCTTTCCCAAATATTGACATCCAATCTTCCGTTAACGGAATTATGATTGATTTAGATGTTAACACTAGTGTGGAAGACGTTTATCAATATTTTCTAGCTCATTCCCAATCTTTTCAATTACTAGAGTATATGTTCTTCAATGAGGGGCTACCTATTTATCGAACAGTTGAAAATCTTCACTCAAGTAATGCCAACCTCTATCGATTAGGCCGAAATATTACAAAAACTCTATCATCACAATTTCAGATTGAATTATCTTTTACCCCTACTGCAATTCTTGGTAATGAAACGGATATTCGTTATTTTTTTGCCCAATACTTTTCTGAGCGCTATTATTTCCTAGACTGGCCTTTTCCAGACCTTCCTGAGGAGGATTTAACAGAGTTTGCTGATTTCTTCTATAAAATCACGAATTATCCAATGCGATTTTCAATTTATAGAATGTACAAATTGATGATAGCTATCAGTATTTACCGCGTCAAAAATGGTCATTTTATCGACTTACCAAATCATTTCTTCGATGAATACTACCCTCTTTTGATGAATATTCCAAATTTTGAGGAGCTACTTGTCCATTTCTCTGAAAAACTGGGACTTGAAATCACTCCAGATATCATCGCCCAAATTTTTATATCCTTTATTCAAAACAATCTTTTCTTAGATCCTCAAGAATTCTTCAACTCTTTAGAAGAAAACAGTGAAGCAAGATACTCTTACCAATTACTGAGTCAAATATTAGAACGCCTATCAAAACAATATAAGATTACTTTTACCAACCACGATGAGCTGATTTGGCATTTACACAACACTGCTTTCTTTGAAAGACAGGAAATCTTTTCTACCCCAATCCTATTTGAACAAAAAGCATTGACGATTAAAAAATTTGAAGTTTACTTCCCAGACTTTATGGGAAGTGCACGTCAAGAACTGGCTCAATACCGTCAAGCAATTGGACAGCATGACCATCCTGAACAGTTGGAACACCTGATGTACACCATCTTAACCCATGCTGAAAACCTCTCTACTCAGTTGTTAGAAAATCGACCACCTATCAAGGTTTTGATTATCAGTAACTTTGACCATGCTATATCCCTTACCTTTGTTGATATGCTTTCCTATTACTGTAATAACCGCTTTACCTTCGATACTTGGGATGAATTGAAAACAAGTCCTGAGATTTTAAATCAGACAGATTACGATATCATCGTGTCTAATTTCTATATTCCAGGGATTACTAAGAAGTTTATTTGCCGAAACCATCTGTCAATCATGGATTTGGTTAATCACCTCAACACTTTATCAAATGAGATTCATATATCCAATACTTTATAAACTAAAAAGTCAGCAGGGTCCTGCTGACTTTTTCTCTTATCTGATTTCTATACTTCCTTAACAAAAACCAATTCCTGTGGCTGTGACAAATCTTCTCTGTAGGTAAACCCTGCAAAGCTTAAGCGACGAGCTTCCTCCACCGTCTGCACTCGATTTTCTATCAGGGCTGTCAGGAAGGCACCACGCGCTTTCTTTGAAATAGTTGAATGAATCTTCAGCTGACCACCTCTATCCTCCATGAATTTGAAGGTCACCATTTTTCCTCTGATTTCCTTAGAAAATACAGTCTCAAACTCGGATGACAAGAGAGAGAAAATTAGGTCTTCACCATTCATAGCTTCATCATAGGTTTGCTTCCAATGGCTCTTCAAAGTCTTACCTGCGACTTTTAACTTCATCAAAAAGTCCAAACGGTGAGGGGCTATGGGTGACAAGGCTGGTACGACTCCGTACAAAGCCGAAGTAATAAAGACATGATTTTCAAGATAGGCCTGTTCTGCATCGTTCAGTTTGTCTCGCTTGATGTGGCGGTACATGAGCCCATCAAAAAGTTTCAAGGCTGGGTAGTGTTGAGCAGTTTTCCTTTGCAAAGCTTGGATATTTTGAAATTCTTCCTTTGCCTTCTCAACTGATACCTTGTAAAAACTCTCCAATTGACTAACAGAATAGAGAGCCAAGGCATCCAGCACAGCCTGACTTTCTGGTCTTAAAGGAGAGGCTTCAATACTTGGCAAGTCTGTGTTCATTTCTTTTGCTGTTGGGATTAAAATTTTCATATTGATAGTGTAGCATATTTTTTAACCACAACCAAGGAATTCATCTAAAAAACCTCGGTTTGAACGAGGTTTTTCTGTTTATTTTGGCCATCCTAACCAGACAGCCACGAGAACAAGGGTTGTGCCAGCTAAACTTGTTAAGATAGATAAGAATGTATCTTTTTTCTCCTTGAACTGAGAAAAACCTATCTTCAAAACGAGCAATCCCAGTAACATTGAAGCAACCATCACATAAAAACCCATTTGTTTGTCCTCCATTAGTATTAATTTACCTTATTATAACTTATACTTTCTAAGAAAACCTATTTTTATACTCAATGAAAATCAAAGAGCAAACTAGGAAGCTAGCCGCAGGCTGCTCAAAACACTTTTTGAGGTTGCAGATAGAGCTGACGTAGTTTGAAGAGATTTTCGAAGAGTATTACTGTACTTTAAAGGTCTTGAGATAGTTGTCTTTTCCTACTTGACCTTCAAAGTTTTTACCATTTTCAAGGTAAGGCAGGTCATCTGATACTGAGGCCTTAACCTTGTAAATCTTGCCATCAACTTTAAAGAAGTAGACGGTGTCTCCCTTGATAACAGCTGATTTGAGGTCTGCTACCACACCCTTGATACTTTCTGTGGTTTCATTATCAATTTCAAGATCGTTTTTATTGGCGTACTTGCTGAGTAGCTCTTCCACTGTCGTAGCTACGATAACATTTTGGTACTCGACTGCGTCTACCAGAGCGTACTCTTTGACCAAGCCAGCATTGTCCTTCAAACCCATGATGTAGAGAGGCTTGTCATTGAGGTTGATGAGGATTGGGAAGGTTGCCTTGTAGGATTTCTCCTGAACAGCACCTTCGGCTGATTCACGGGCTGATTCTTCGGTCGCAGAAGCCAAGCTATACTTAGTGATTTCTCCTGTTCGCATATTTTCAAGAATAAAACCAAGATTACTTTCATCTGCATTGGCCGATGTCACACCTGTGTAGAGGTAGATGTCATTTCCGATAGACAAGTAATTATAGCCCTTGGTAGTCTGGGTCACGTTTTTCTTGGAAATCATAGCATTCCAGAAACCGTCCTTGTACTTGCCGTTATAGTTGATTTGCTCGATGGTTTCCTCAGCTGGATAGACCCTGTCCACCCATTCTGGAACATCAGACAAGCTGTATTCCTTGGTTTCTCCATTTGTAGCATCCAAGATAATGACTGAAACAGGACGAGGAACCGCAAGCCCAAATTGCTTTTGGTAAACGGTTGCTACATAGAAAGGATTGCCCTCATCGTCCACCTCAAAAGATGGAGTTTTGAAGATCTTGGTTGGGTACTTCAAGCGCAAGTGACGCTTGACATCGCGGTTAAAATACTCCGAGTCCGAATACTTGATTGGTGTCTTCAAGTCCACCAAGTCCGCATTTCCGGTTACCATGTCCACCTTGATATACTCGCCGATTCCCTTGGCCTGATTGTTAAACCATTTGATAGGATCTGCGTATTCTAGTGGCGTAACTCGATAAGGTTTCCCATCAATCGTCAATTGGGTATAGGTGTCTGCCGCTACGTACTGCGACACCTTATCTGTTAGGGAACCCAAGTAGCGGTCACCAATTTTTTCAGCGGTACTTCTATCTAAGATAGGAACCTTACTGGTATCAGTCTTAGGAAATTCAGTAAAGTCTTTTTCCGTAACCGTGACTACATTGGCATAATTTTTAGCCTGAAAAATGCTAGAAGTTACCAAGGAAACCAAGGCTGCTAAGAGAAGAATTCCTCCAATAGAAGCTAAAAGGATTTTCCCTAACCGATTGATTTTGAAACCCTCAAGATTTAAGGCAGCTTCTGCCTTGCCGTGGCGCACATGAACCGTTTTGACCAGATTTATTCCCTTGCCAAAGCCAAATAAGATTGCTACAACCAGCAAATGCCCACAGAGGAAAAAGAGAAATTCCCAGCTGGTCAGGTTAAGAGGCGGTAAAAAGATATACCAGGTCGTTGCGATAAAAATAAGTTCAAAGACTATTCGTTTCATTTGCTTTCCTCCTAAATGATTCGTCCTTCCAAGTGATCCAGTTCATGCTGGCAAATCTGGGCTGGGAAGCCTGTCAAGGTAATGGTCTGTTCCTGCCACTTGCTGTCACGATAGGCAACCCTTATGGTTTCATAACGCTTAGTAGGTCTCACACCTGTCAAGGACAAACAGCCTTCTTCTGTCTCATAAGCTCCTTCAGAGGACAGGAGCACTGGATTAAACATGACCACAGGAACCAAACCAAGATTAAAGATAATCACGCGCTTCTGCACCCCAATCATATTGGCAGCCAGACCGACACAAGTCTCACGATTTGCTAAGAGTGTATCCTGCAAATCTCTGGCAAGATAAAGGTCTTCCTGACTTGCTGGCTGAGATACCTGAGATAAAAACAAGATATCCTTCACAATTTTCTTTTCCACTTCCTCACACTCCTCTTGTTTTTTACTATATTATAGCAATTATAGCACAAAAGACGGCAACTGCAAGCCCTTTCCCTCAACTGTAGCAAAAAGCCATCCGAAGATGACTTTTTCTTTTTAAATCGCATTCTTGTCAAAGCCAAGTTTGCGTTGGATAAATTTAACAATTTCGACGATAATAATCATTGAGAAGCTTCCAGCCATGACGATTCCCCATTGAGACAAGTCTAGTTTGGTTACGTGGAAAATTCCTTCAAGTGGTTCTACGACGATTATTGCCATGAGAAGGATGAAGGATACCAAGATAGACCAGTTGAAGGTCTTAGACTTGAATGGTCCAACTGTCAAGATGGATTGGTAAACAGACTTGACATTATAAGCATGGAAGAGCTGAATTAAACCAAGGGTTGCAAAGGCCATAGTTAGGGCATCTGCATGAATGGCATGATTGTCACCCACGTGAACTGGGTAAGGAAGGGCAAGACCATAAACACTCATAACAATAGCTGCTTGGAGTACACCTTGATAGATGATAGAACTCAAAACACCACCTGAGAAGAAGCTTGCCTTGCGTCCACGTGGTTTATGGTTCATGACACCAGGCTCAGCTGGCTCAACACCTAGAGCGATAGCTGGGAAGGTATCTGTTACCAAGTTGATCCACAAAAGATGAACTGGTTGCAAGACGTCCCAACCAAAGAGGGTTGATAGGAAGATGGTTAATACTTCAGCAGTATTGGCAGAAAGTAGGTACTGAATAGTCTTTTGAATGTTTGAGAAGACCTTACGTCCTTCTTCAACTGCAACGATAATGGTCGCAAAGTTATCATCTGCAAGAATCATGTCAGAAGCTCCCTTAGAAACCTCTGTACCAGTGATTCCCATACCGATACCGATATCGGCTGTTTTCAGAGCTGGCGCATCATTGACACCATCACCTGTCATGGCAACGACTTTACCTTGTTTTTGCCAAGCCTTGACGATACGAACCTTGTGTTCTGGAGATACACGGGCATAAACAGAGTATTGACCAACTACTTTTTCAAAGTCTTCATCTGACAGTTCATTGAGTTCAGCACCAGTTAAAACGTGACCTTCTGTATCGTTTGCATCAATGATTCCCAAACGTTTGGCAATAGCTTCTGCAGTGTCTTGATGGTCACCCGTAATCATGATTGGACGAATTCCCGCTTCCTTAGCCACACGAACAGCCTCAGCAGCTTCAGGACGTTCAGGGTCAATCATCCCAATCAAACCAGTAAAGATTAAATCATTTTCAAGCTCTTCAGAGATCAGGTTTTCTGGAATACTATCGATAATCTTATAAGCACCTGCAAGGACACGCAAGGCTTGGTGGGCCATTTCAGAGTTGTTTGTATGGATGAGGTTTGTAACCTTCTCATCAATCGGAGCAATATCCCCAGCCTTATCACGAAGAACACAACGTTTCAAGAGTTGGTCTGGCGCACCTTTAACAGCTACGAGGAAGCGTCCATCTGCAAGTGGATGAACTGTTGACATGAGCTTACGTTCAGAATCAAATGGCAACTCAGCCACACGTGGATATTTCTCTAAGAAACCTTTAACATCGTAGCCCTTGTCCAAGGCATACTGGATGAAGGCTGTTTCAGTAGGGTCACCAATCAGATTGCCTTCGACATCAATCTTAGTATCGTTAGCTAAGACTACTGAACGTAGAAGCGGCATTTCAAGACCCAGTTCAATGTCACCAGCTGAGTCATGTAGGACTGCATCATAGAAGACTTTTTCAACGGTCATCTTGTTCATGGTCAACGTACCAGTCTTATCAGAAGCGATGATTTCCGTTGAACCAAGAGTTTCAACTGCTGGCAACTTACGAACGATTGAGTTTCGTTTGGCTAAAACTTGAGTACCAAGGGCAAGAACAATAGTTACGATAGCTGGGAGCCCTTCTGGAATAGCTGCAACGGCAAGGGCAACAGAGATCATCAACTCACCGAGTGGATTTTTCCCTTGAATGAAAACACCCACTACAAAAGTAACAAGTGCAATAACCAAGATAGCATAGGTCAAGACTTTAGAAAGGTTGTTCAAGTTTTGTTTAAGTGGTGTATCTGTCTCATCCGCATCTT
>CAURCY010000064.1:0-9391 GCA_963523355.1 uncultured Streptococcus sp. | reverse complement strand
GGTCCAGTATGAAACTAAAAACAAACATTAGCCACTTACATGGCAGTATCCGCGTCCCTGGTGACAAGTCTATCAGCCACCGTTCCATTATCTTTGGAAGTTTGGCTGAGGGTGAGACCAAGGTTTATGATATACTGCGGGGTGAAGATGTCCTTTCGACCATGCAGGTTTTTCGTGACCTTGGTGTTGATATTGAGGATAAAGATGGGGTTATTACCATTCAAGGTGTCGGTATGGACGGCCTAAAAGCGCCGCAAAATGCCCTTGATATGGGAAATTCTGGAACCTCGATTCGCCTGATTTCAGGTGTCCTTGCAGGTGCAGACTTCGAAGTAGAGATGTTTGGCGATGATAGTCTTTCCAAACGTCCTATGGATCGTGTGACCCTTCCACTGAAAAAAATGGGCGTTAATATTTCAGGGCAAACTGAGCGAGACCTGCCTCCTCTTCACTTAAAAGGGACGAAAAACCTAAGACCTCTTCATTATGGGTTGCCAATTGCCTCTGCCCAAGTTAAGTCAGCCTTGATCTTTGCGGCCTTGCAGGCCCAGGGGGAGTCAGTGATTATCGAAAAAGAGTGTACCCGTAATCATACTGAAGATATGCTACAACAATTTGGTGGTCATTTAAGTGTGGACGGTAAGAAAATCACAGTCCAAGGGCCACAAAAATTGACAGGACAAAAGGTAGTTGTTCCAGGAGATATATCCAGTGCAGCCTTTTGGTTAGTCGCAGGTTTGATTGTTCCAAACTCTCGTGTGGTGCTTAAAAATGTGGGCATCAACGAAACGCGTACAGGTATCATTGATGTCATTCGCGCCATGGGTGGAAAACTAGAAGTAACTGAAATTGATCCAGTCGCTAAATCTGCTACCTTGACTGTTGAGTCTTCTGACTTGAAAGGAACAGAGATTGGTGGTGCTTTGATTCCACGTTTGATTGATGAATTGCCAATTATTGCCCTGCTGGCGACTCAAGCCCAAGGTGTCACAGTTATCAAAGATGCTGAGGAACTCAAGGTTAAGGAAACAGACCGCATTCAGGTTGTGGCAGACACCTTAAATAGCATGGGAGCATATATTACTCCTACGGCAGATGGGATGATTATCAAAGGAAAATCAGCCCTTCACGGTGCTAAAGTCAATACTTTTGGTGACCACCGTATCGGCATGATGACGGCTATCGCGGCCCTCTTGGTTGCAGATGGAGAAGTGGAGCTTGATCGTGCAGAAGCCATCAATACCAGCTATCCTAGCTTCTTTGATGATTTGGAGAACTTGATTCATGGCTAAGGTGTTATTAGGATTTATGGGAGCTGGCAAATCGACTATTGCAAGAGGATTGGACCCTAATTACCTTGATATGGATGCTCTGATTGAGAAGCGCCTAGGTATGTCCATTGCGAATTTTTTCGCTGAAAAGGGCGAAGTGGCCTTTCGTCAGGTAGAGTCAGAAATCCTAGCTGAGTTACTACAAAGAGACAAAGTTGTGTCAACTGGTGGAGGAGTGGTTATTTCTCAGCGAAATCGTGACTTACTAAAGACAAATTCTGATAATATCTACCTGAAAGCTGATTTTGAAACCCTCTACCAACGCATAGCAGCTGATAAGGACAATCAGCGCCCGCTTTTTCTAAATAATAGCAAGGAAGAACTTGCAGCTATTTTTCAAGAAAGACAGGCTTGGTATGAGGAAGTGGCTAGTCGGATTTTGGATGTGACCAAGTTAAGCCCAGAGGAAATTATAGAGGAACTGAGATGAAAATTGCTTATCTAGGTCCCAAGGGATCATTTTCACACCACGTTGTGCAGACAGCTTTTCCTCATGAGGAATTGCAAGCCTTTGCCAATATTACAGATGTTATCAAGGCCTATGAGCAAGGCTTGGTGGACTATTCTGTGGTGCCAGTTGAAAATTCTATTGAGGGTAGTGTTCATGAAACCTTGGACTACCTTTTTCATCAGGCTCGCATTCAAGCAGTTGCAGAAATCGTTCAGCCTATTCATCAGCAGTTGATGGTGGTTCCAGGTCATACTAAGATTGAAAAGATTTTTTCACATCCACAGGCTTTGGCTCAAGGAAAGAAATTCATCGATGAACAATATCCAGAGGCCCAAATCGAGGTAACAGCTAGTACAGCTTATGCGGCCCGCTTTATTTCCGAACATCCAGACCAGCCTTATGCAGCCATTGCACCAAGAAGTTCTGCAGAAGAATATGGCTTGGAACTGATTGCTGAGGATATTCAGGAAGTGGAAGCCAATTTCACACGTTTCTGGGTTCTGGGAGCTGAAATGCCTTCTATTCCCTTGAAAGCACAAACTGAGAAAATGAGTTTGGCCTTGACCTTACCTGACAACCTTCCCGGTGCACTTTATAAGGCCCTATCGACCTTTGCTTGGAGAGGAATTGACCTGACAAAAATTGAAAGTCGTCCACTCAAGACAGCACTGGGTGAATACTTTTTCATTATCGATGTGGACTATGCCGATAAGAATCTGGTCCACTTTGCCCAAAAAGAATTAGAAGCGATTGGAATCCAGTATAAGGTTCTGGGTGCCTATCCCATTTATCCAATATCAGACCATGGAAAGGAGAGAAGATGAGTAAAGAAAATCCTTTAAGCCATCACGAGCAGTTGCGTTATGACTATCTTTTTAAGAACATTCATTACCTCAATGAGCGAGAGAAAAAAGAGTTTGCATACCTGCAAGGTAAGTTAAATATGGCTAGCAGTGACGCTCCCTCAGAAAGTCAAGAATTGACAGAGGATTATAGAAAGACAAGTGCTACCACTTCGATTCCTTCTTATAATAGCCGTAGTCGTGCAAAAAAATACCAGAAAAGTCATCCTCTTCCAAAGGTTAAGTCCAAAAAACGTAAGATTCGTTGGGGGCGCATTTTTGCAGGATTGCTTGCCCTTCTAGCCTGTGTCGGTTTTGGCATGATTTTTATGTTCCTAAAAGGCTATTCAAATGCTGATCCAAATAAACCTGCTAATGCTAAGGCAGCTCAAGTAGAAGTTTTTCATGGTCAAGATACCAAGGATGGGGTTAATATTTTGATTATGGGGACGGATGGACGGATTGGCCAAAACAGTGCTGAAACGAGAACGGACTCTATTATGGTACTAAACGTTGGTGGCTCAGATAAAAAAATCAAGCTGGCCAGCTTTATGCGTGACAATTTGGTTTATATAGACGGTTATAGCCAAGTCATTAACGGTAGAAAGCAATCCGATAATAAGTTGAATGTGGCCTATGAACTAGGGGAACAAGAAGGCCAAAAAGGGGCAGAAATGGTTCGCCAAGTATTGAAAGATAATTTTGACTTGGATATTAAGTACTATGCCTTGGTTGATTTCCAGGCCTTCGCAACCGCTATTGACACTCTCTTCCCTGATGGGGTGACGATTGATGCCAAATTTTCAACATTGAATGGGCGCCCACTAACAGAAGCTACAGTCGGAGATGATTTACACGCTACTGAGACTGAGTCTCCAACCCAAACCATCAAAGTCGGAAAACAGCAGATGAACGGTTCAACCTTACTCAATTATGCTCGCTTCCGTGATGATGACGAAGGTGATTATGGTCGTACCAAGAGACAACAGCAAGTTTTGACAGCTGTTCTGCAACAACTCAAGGATCCAACTAAACTCTTTACTGGATCAGAAGCACTTGGTAAGGTCTTTGGAATGACCTCTACGAATGTTCCTTATAGTTTCTTATTGACCAATGGCTTATCCTTCCTAGATGGAGCACAAAATGGCATTGAGAGATTAACAGTTCCAGAACTAGGTGATTGGGTCGATGCCTATGATGTCTATGGAGGACAGGCACTCTTAGTAGACCAAAATAAATATCAAACCAAGCTCGCTCAAATGGGAATGAGATAAGTTAAGACAGAAAAATCAAAGTTTGAAGGCTATTTATCTAGCAGTCAGGCTTTGATTTTTTACAGTCTGCAATAGATTTTCATCCCTTATTTGTGGTATAATGAAACGATACGATAGAAAGAATAATGAACAATATGACTGATTTAAAAGCAATTCAGGCTCGTAGTCTGGAGATGGCTGAATATTTTGTGGCCTTTTGTAAAGAACATGATTTGCTCTGTTATCTCTGTGGAGGAGGTGCTATTGGTGCCCTTCGAAACAAGGGCTTTATTCCTTGGGATGACGATCTAGACTTTTTTATGCCCCGTAAAGATTATGAGAAATTAGCAGAATTATGGCCTCGTTATGCAGATGAGCGTTATTTCTTGTCAAAGAGTAATAAGGATTTTGTCGACCGCAATCTTTTTATTACCATTCGTGACAAGGAAACCACCTGTATCAAACCTTATCAGCAGGATTTGGATTTGCCACATGGTCTGGCCTTGGATGTTTTGCCTTTGGATTATTATCCGAAAAATCCAGCTGAGCGGAAAAAACAGGTTCGTTGGGCCTTGATCTATTCACTCTTTTGTGCCCAAACTATTCCAGAAAAGCATGGTGCACTTATGAAATGGGGAAGTCGCATTCTACTCGGTTTGACGCCAAAAGCTCTTCGTTATCGCATTTGGAAAAAAGCTGAAAAAGAAATGACCAAGTATGGTCTAGCTGAGAGCGATGGAATCACGGAGTTATGCTCAGGGCCTGGCTACATGAGAAATAAGTACCAAATCGCATCCTTTGAAGATAATCTCTTCTTGCCATTTGAAGAGACAGAGATGCCCATCCCAGTTGGCTACGATGCCTATCTCAGCACTGCTTTTGGAGACTACATGACACCTCCACCAGCAGACAAGCAGCTACCACATCATGATGCTGTCATCGCTGATATGGATAAGTCTTATACAGAATACAAGGGAGAATATGGTGGCTAAGAAAAAAATCTTATTTTTTATGTGGTCTTTTTCTCTCGGGGGTGGTGCAGAAAAGATTCTATCTACCATTGTTTCAAATCTAGATCCAGAAAAGTATGATATTGATATTCTTGAAATGGAACATTTTGATAAGGGATACGAATCTGTTCCTAAGCATGTACGCATTTTAAAATCCCTTCAGGATTATCGCCAATCCAGATGGATTCGAGCTCTTTTGTGGAGAATGAGAATTTATTTTCCAAGATTGACACGTCGCATACTGGTGAAAGATGACTATGATGTTGAAGTTTCCTTTACCATTATGAATCCTCCACTTTTGTTCTCTAAAAGAAAAGAAGTCAAGAAAATCTCTTGGATTCATGGAAGTATCGAAGAATTTATTAAGGATAGCTCCAAAAGAGAATCACATAGACGCCAGTTGGATGCTGCGGATACCATTGTAGGAATTTCAAAAAAGACCAGTAATTCTATCAAGGAAGTCTATCCAGATTATGCTTCGAAATTACAGACTGTCTACAATGGATATGATTTTCAGAGTATTCTAGAAAAATCTCAAGAGAAGTTGGATATCGAGATTGCACCTCAAAGTATCTGTACTATCGGACGGATTGAGGAAAATAAGGGTTCTGACCGTGTGGTGGAAGTGATACGATTATTACACCAAGAGGGAAGAAACTATCATCTCTATTTTATCGGGGCTGGTGATATGGAAGAGGAACTGAAAAAACGAGTCAAAGAGTATGAGCTTGAAGACTATGTACATTTCCTTGGTTATCAAAAAAATCCTTATCAGTATTTGTCTCAGATGAAAGTTCTCTTGTCTATGTCTAAACAAGAAGGTTTTCCTGGAGTGTATGTGGAGGCCTTGAGTCTGGGACTTCCTTTTGTATCTACGGATGTCGGAGGGGCTGAGGAATTATCCCAAGAAGGACGATTTGGCCAAATCATTGAGAGCAATCAAGAAGCAGCTCAGGCAATTACGAACTACATGACTTCTGCCTCAAACTTCGATGTCAATGAGGCTAGCCAATTCATTCAACAATTCACAATTGCCAAACAAATCGAACAAGTAGAAAAACTATTAGAGGAGTAGCATGGAAACTGCATTAATCAGTGTAATTGTGCCAGTCTATAATGTGGCGCAGTACCTAGAAAAATCGATAGCTTCCATTCAGAAGCAGACCTATCAAAATCTGGAAATTATTCTTGTTGATGATGGTGCAACGGATGAAAGTGGTCGCTTGTGTGATTCAATCGCTGAACAAGATGACAGGGTGTCAGTGCTTCATAAAAAGAATGAAGGTTTGTCGCAAGCACGAAACGATGGAATGAAACAGACTCACGGAGATTATCTGATTTTTATTGATTCAGATGATTATATCCATCCAGAAATGATTCAGAGCTTATATGAGCAATTAATTCAAGAAGATGCGGATGTTTCGAGCTGTGGTGTCATGAATGTCTATGCTAATGATGAAAGCCCACAGTCAGCCAATCAGGATGAGTATTTTGTCTGTGATTCCCAAACATTTCTAAGGGAATACCTCATAGGTGAAAAAACCCCTGGAACGATTTGCAATAAGCTAATCAAGAGAGAGATTGCAACTGCCCTATCCTTTCCAAAGGGATTGATTTATGAAGATGCTTATTATCATTTTGATTTAATCAAGTTGGCTAAGAAGTACGTTGTTAATACCAAACCCTATTATTACTATTTCCATAGAGGGGGTAGTATTACGACTAAACCCTATGCAGAGAAGGATTTAGCTTATATTGATATCTACCAAAAGTTTTACAATGAAGTTGTGAAAAACTATCCTGACTTGAAAGAGGTTGCTTTTTTCAGATTGGCCTATGCCCACTTCTTTATTCTGGATAAGATGTTACTAGATGATCAGTATAAACAATTTGAAGCCTATTCTCAGATTCATCGTTTTTTAAAAGGCCATGCCTTTACTATTGCTAGGAATCCAATTTTTCGTAAGGGTAGAAGAATTAGTGCTTTGGCTCTATTCATAAATATTTCCTTATACCGATTCTTATTACTAAAAAATATTGAAAAATCTAAAAAATTACATTAGAACGGGGGTGAGCAAGTGATTGATGGAAAACGATTATTATTTAGTTTGACCATAGTCAGTTATGCCTTGACGCTAGTAAGTGGAATTGTATATCTGTTTAATAATAACAATGTTAGCTTGCTTTCTACTTTATTGTTCTTACTGGTTAGTAGCTTAATTGCTTGTTGGAATGATATCAAGTATTACTTAATCCATTTTATTTTCTTTTTAACTATTTTTGTATTTCTGGTATCAAGGCCGACCATTGATTATTTTAGAGATGGCGCTTTGGATACCTATCATCCCATAGCCTATCGTTTTGCCTTTATAGTTGTCATGGTTTCGATATTGGGATTGACCACAGGGGGGCTCCTAGCTCGCTATTTTATAGCTAGAAAGAAAATACAAGTATCGAAGATAGAAAGTTCTCTAAAAGAGGTTTACATCAAGCGGTTGCGCTTTGTATCGCTAGGAGTTTTTCTTCTAACCTATCCTTTCTATTTCATTCGGTTATTTGAACGACTCCTGTATCGCTTGCAGACTTCCTACTATGCCTACTATGCAAACTTTGAAAGTAAACTGCCTTATTTTACCTATATCTTATCAACATTTACGGTCTATGCAATGTGTATGTATTTGGCAACCAAGCCAAAGAAATGGCAGGCAACAGTAGTGCTTGTCTCCTTTATTGCAGCTAATACTATTCATTTGGTAATCGGGACACGAAATCCCTTTATTTTAAGTATTTTATTTGCTTTCGTTTATTACTTTATGCGGGAGCAAACAGAAAAGGGAAAATGGATTGGGTTTAAAGAGAAGTTAGCGATTTTTGTAGGTTCTCCTATTCTCATGTTAGCGATGGGAGTGCTCAATTATGTACGGGATAATGTCCAAGTTTCCCATACAGGTTTCTGGGATATCCTGCTTGACTTTATCTATAAACAAGGAACCAGTTTTGGTGTTTTGGCTCGAGGCTTTCTATTTAACAGTAGCCTCCCTTACCGAGATTTACGCAATTTTACTTTTGGTCCTGTTATTGATTATTTTGCAAGGGGAAGTTTAGGGGCCATTTTCGGAGGAAAAGCCTTTGAACATACAACCAATAGTGTGGAACTAGCTATTGATAGTAATAGTTATGCCCATAATCTATCCTATCTTGTCTTGAATAAGGAATACTTGAAAGGACATGGTATCGGAAGTAGCTATATTATGGAGTTGTATACCGACTATGGTATGATAGGAGTCTTTCTACTTAGTCTCTTACTAGGTATGTTATTCATAGCCATGCTGCAAGTAGCCTATCGTTCAAGAACAATCCTATTTGCCTTGTCCCTACTCATCTTGAATAATCTATTCTTTATGCCAAGAAGTAGCTTTTCAGAAAGTTTCTTCAATTTATTTACAATGCAATTCTGGGGAATTGTTCTTGTGATTATATTCGTAGCAAAAATGCTTACAAAAGAGAACCAGTATCTACTAAACAAAGGAGAAAAAAATCATGTTTGAACATTATTCAGTAGCTGATTTGTTTGCAAATCTTTATAAAAAACGAAAAGCAAATATTCTAGCTCTCATCGCTTTATTTGCTCTCATTGCTGTACCATTTACAATTAAAGCAGTTAAGAATAAAAATACTGTCAAAGACACAACAAGTTATTCAACTTATATTAGCTATAAAATCACCCCTCCAGAAGATTCAGCCAAAACGATTTTGAATCATCAAATTGGTGGTTATAGTGATTTCTACGGAAAATTGATTGATGGGAATTTGAATGGAGCTTATCTTTTCAATGATGTAGAGCCTAGTGAGTTGAAAAAAATTGCCAGTGAATTGGATACGACAGAAACAACCTTGAAAAATTCTACAAGTGACTATTGGTGGAAAAAACTGACTGTCTACTATATGATTGACGATGCAGGGGTTGGTGTGAAAATTTTGACACCAAGTAAAGATGCTAATGACTTGTTGGAGCGAAAAATTGATGGATTGATTGAGAAATTTAAACACACTTATGCAAATGTAAAAATTGAAAAATTGGAAACCATCAACTCTAAAGAATTGAACGCAAACGGTGAGACAGCGCTTGGATTGAATGTGAAAAACTTGATTCTCCGTTTAGCTGTTATTGGAGTAGTCTGTGTGATTTTGGTTGTGATGGGAAATGTATTGGTTTATCTCTTTAATCCAACAATCAATAGAGCAGGTGATTTTTCTCAATATCAAATTGATTTTGTAACAGATATCACAACAATTGCCAACCTAGCAGATATTCTATCATACAAAAATGCTGGACAAGAATTGACTATTGTTAGCTCAAATAAAGCTATTCTAGATAAATTAAAACAAAATCAAGAGGCTTTGAAAGGAATGTATTTTGTAGATTTACAAGATGTACCATCTCTTTTAGAAAGAGATACAGTCCTTCTTGTTGAAGAGTACGGAGTGACTCGTTATAAGAAAT
>CAURCY010000063.1:0-9679 GCA_963523355.1 uncultured Streptococcus sp. | reverse complement strand
CCATTGCCGCTCGTGCAGGAATCTCGATTGCTCAGTTAGAGGCTTTGAATCCTGGCCATATGGCTACAGGATCTTGGTTTGCTAATCCTGGAGATGTGATTAAGACTAGATAGGAGTCATAAATGAAGACGATTCAAATTGCTATCGATGGTCCAGCTTCCAGTGGTAAGAGTACGGTCGCAAAGATTATTGCCAAGGATTTTGGTTATACTTACCTCGATACAGGTGCCATGTATCGTGCAGCGACCTATATGGCTCTCAAGAACCAATTAGGAGTTGAACAAGTTGAAGAACTCTTAGACTTATTGGACCAGCATCCAATCAGTTTCGGGCGCTCAGAAACTGGAGAACAGCTTGTCTTTGTAGGAGATGTGGATATTACCCATCCTATCCGTGAAAATGAAGTGACCAATCATGTTTCTGCCATCGCAGCAATTCCTGAGGTTCGTGAGAAACTAGTTTCCCTCCAACAAGAGATTGCCCAGCAAGGTGGGATTGTCATGGACGGTCGCGATATCGGGACTGTTGTATTGCCACAAGCAGAATTGAAAATTTTCCTAGTAGCCTCTGTTGATGAAAGAGCAGAGCGTCGTTACAAGGAAAATATTGCCAAGGGAATTGAAACAGATCTTGAAACTTTAAAAGAGGAGATTGCTGCGCGTGACTACAAGGATAGCCATCGTGAGACTTCACCTCTCAAACAAGCAGAGGATGCTGTCTACCTTGACACAACTGGTTTGAACATTCAAGAAGTAGTTGAAAAAATCAAAGCAGAAGCTGAAAAAAGAATGTAAATGTAGAAAAGCCGATAGATTGATATCGGTTTTTTTCTAAATTTGTCAAAATGCTGATTTTAAGGTATAATAGTTGCTGTTCGAGAAATTTTGATTTTCAAAGAATAGTGAATGATGATAAGGAGAAACCATGAACAACCTACCAAATTGCCCACAATGTAACTCAGAGTATGTCTACGAAGACGGTGCCCTACTGGTTTGCCCAGAGTGCGCTCATGAGTGGAATCCTGCTGAAGTTGCAGAAGTAGAAGAAGGTCTTGTCGCTATCGATGCCAACGGAAATAAATTGGCTGACGGTGATACAGTAACCCTCATCAAGGACTTGAAAGTAAAAGGTGCGCCAAAAGATTTGAAACAAGGGACGCGCGTGAAAAATATCCGCATCGTAGAAGGCGACCACAATATCGACTGTAAAATCGATGGCTTTGGTGCCATGAAACTCAAATCAGAGTTTGTGAAGAAAATTTAAGCATGTCAAAGCACTATAAACTAGTATTTTATAGCCGTATCTTCTTGTTTCTAGCGGCTTTTACGGGAGTTTATCTTGAAATCGCCAAGCATGGTGGATTTGGGATGCTTCTCTATTATACGGTTTTGTCAAATCTTTTAGTAGCGATTTTTACGCTCTATCTCCTAAAGGTTATGAGCCGTTTAGGTGAAAACTGGCAAAGACCAAGTCTCTTGCGCTTAAAAGGTGGGGTTACCATGAGTATCATGATTACCTGTGTGATTTACCATTTCCTCTTAGCGCCCATTGCGACTAATTTCTATACTCTGGAAAATTTCCTTTGCCACTATATCGTTCCCCTTTGGTTTTTAGCGGATACCCTCTTTTTTGACAAACAGGGTCAATACAAGATTTGGGATCCAGTTGTGTGGACGATTTTACCCTTGCTGTATATGATTTTTGCTCTTTTTAATGGCTTGGTACTGAAACTTGATGTTCCTAATTCTAAGGTCAGTCCCTTCCCTTACTTCTTTTTGAATGTAAACAAGGGTTGGGATGTCGTGTTTAAGTGGTGTCTGATTATCTTTGTTGCCTATATGGTGGCAGGATTTATCTTCTACTTTATCAAGCAAATCAAGAGAAAGTCATCCTAATACTCTTCGAAAATCAAATTCAAACCACGTCAGTTTCGCCTTGCCGTACTCAAGTACAGCCTGCGGCTATCTTCCTAGTTTGCTCTTTGATTTTCATTGAGTATGAGACACAAGGGATTTATTTTCGAGTTTAAGAAGGAGTCTACAAACCAATGAGACTTCTTCTTTTCTTGCTTGATAACCATCAAAAAATAGAAGATTAAGAGAAATATAGAAAGAGATTTCATGAAACAATTTTTAGAACGGGTCAGTATTTTGGCTCTCTCCCTCGTTTTGATTACCTCCTTTTCGATTTCAAGTGCTCTACCAGCTATGTTTGACTATTATCAAGGTTATCCTAAGGAACAAATTGAGCTCTTAGCGAGCTTGCCATCCTTTGGAATCATGATTATGTTATTACTAAATGGTTTCTTAGAAAAAATATTCCCTGAGCGCTTACAGATTAGTTTGGGCTTGTTGATTTTATCACTGAGTGGAACAGCTCCTTTTTGGTACCAAGCCTATCCTTTTGTCTTTGGAACACGGATTCTTTTTGGTTTGGGTGTTGGGATGATCAATGCCAAGGCTATTTCTATTATCAGTGAACGTTATCAAGGCAAAACGCGGATTCAGATGTTGGGGCTACGTGGCTCTGCAGAGGTCGTTGGGGCCTCTCTCATTACCTTGGCAGTCGGCCAGTTGTTGGCCTTTGGTTGGACAGCTACCTTCCTAGCCTATAGTGCTGGATTTTTGGTGCTGACCCTTTATTTGCTCTTTGTCCCTTATGGAAAAGAAAAGAAAGAAGTCAAGAAAAAAGCGAAGGAAGCAAGTCGCTTAACTCGGGAAATGAAAGGCTTGATTTTTACCCTAGCTATTGAAGCGGCAGTTGTAGTTTGTACCAATACAGCTATTACTATTCGTATTCCAAGTTTGATGGTGGAAAGAGGACTTGGGGATGCCCAGTTATCTAGTTTTGTCCTTAGTGTCATGCAGCTGATTGGGATTGTGGCTGGGGTGAGTTTTTCTTTCTTGATTTCTATCTTTAAGGAAAAATTGCTCCTCTGGTCTGGCATTACCTTTGGCTTAGGGCAAATTGTGATTGCCCTATCTCCATCCTTGTGGGTGGTAGTGGCAGGAAGCATTCTTGCTGGTTTTGCCTACAGTGTAGCCTTGACGACGGTCTTTCAACTTGTCTCTGAAAGAATTCCAGCTAAACTCCTCAATCAAGCAACCTCATTTGCAGTTTTAGGCTGTAGTTTTGGGGCCTTTACGACCCCATTTGTTCTAGGGGCAATTGGGTTACTAACTCCCAATGGCATGCTGGTCTTTGCAATTTTAGGATCATGGTTGATTGTTACCTCTATCTTTGTTATGTACCTACTTCAAAAGAGAGCTTAGGATTGATTCCTAAGTTTTTCTTTTTGGAAGTTTTGTACCCATACAATTGTAAATTTTCTAGCTTGTTACAAGACTATTTTCTTGATAAAATAGAAGTTATGACGAGATATAAAGCAACTATTTCCTATGATGGCTACGCCTTTGCTGGCTTTCAACGCCAGCCCCATGCGCGGAGCGTTCAGGAAGAAATTGAAAAAACTTTGACCAGGTTGAATAAAGGGCAAGCCATTACTGTTCACGGTGCTGGTAGGACAGATAGTGGGGTTCATGCTCTGGGACAGGTCATTCATTTTGACCTGCCATATCAGATGGATGAGGAAAAGCTCCGTTTTGCTTTGGACACCCAGTCTCCTGAAGATATTGATGTGGTTTCGATTGAGCTTGTGGCAGATGATTTTCATTGCCGTTATGCTAAGCATAGCAAGACCTATGAGTTTATCGTGGATAGAGGACGTCCCAAAAATCCTATGCGCCGTCACTATGCCACCCACTTTCCTTATCCGCTTGATGTGGAACGCATGCGGGAGGCTATCAAAAAATTAGAGGGAACCCATGATTTTACCGGTTTTACAGCCTCTGGGACTAGTGTAGAGGACAAGGTTCGTACTATTACAGAAGCTAGTCTTAGGGTTGATGAGACAGGACAATTTTTGACTTTTACCTTTTCAGGAAATGGTTTCTTGTATAAGCAGATTCGCAATATGGTGGGGACACTGCTCAAAATCGGAAATAATCGTATGCCAGTGGAGCAGATTGACCTGATCTTGGAGAAAAAGGACAGGCAACTTGCAGGTCCCACTGCAGCACCAAATGGTTTGTATTTAAAGGAGATTCGTTATGAAGAATAATCGTATTTTAGCACTTTCTGGAAATGATATTTTTAGTGGAGGTGGCCTGTCAGCTGATTTGGCTACCTATACCTTGAACGGCTTGCATGGCTTTGTAGCAGTGACTTGTTTGACAGCCTTGACAGAAAAAGGATTTGAAGTCTTTCCAACTGACGATACCATTTTTCAACATGAATTAGATAGCTTGCGTGATGTGGAGTTTGGGGGAATTAAGATTGGTCTTCTCCCTACTGTCAGTGTGGCTGAGAAGGCCTTGGACTTTATCAAACAACGTCCAGGAGTGCCTGTGGTGCTGGATCCTGTCTTGGTCTGCAAGGAAACGCACGATGTAGCTGTAAGTGAACTCTGCCAAGAATTGATTCGCTTTTTCCCTTATGTCAGTGTGATCACGCCTAATCTTCCTGAAGCAGAATTATTGGCTGGTCAGGAAATTAAAACCTTGGAAGATATGAAAACTGCAGCACAGAAATTACATGACTTAGGAGCGCCAGCAGTCATTATCAAGGGAGGCAATCGCCTTAGTCAGGTCAAGGCTGTAGATGTCTTTTATGATGGACAAAACTTTATAGTCCTAGAAAATCCTGTCATCCAAGGGCAAAATGCTGGTGCAGGTTGTACCTTTGCTTCCAGCATTGCCAGTTACCTAGTCAAAGGTGATGAACTTTTACCAGCAGTAGAAAGCTCTAAGGCTTTCGTTTATCGTGCTATTGCACAAGCAGATCAGTATGGAGTAAGACAATATGAAGCAAACCAAAACAACTAAAATCGCCCTTGTATCCCTATTAACCGCCCTCTCTGTGGTTCTAGGTTATTTCTTAAAAATTCCAACACCGACAGGCATTCTAACTCTTTTAGATGCGGGTGTCTTCTTTACGGCCTTCTACTTTGGTAGTCGTGAAGGGGCTGTAGTAGGAGGACTAGCAGGTTTCTTGATTGACCTCTTATCAGGCTATCCTCAGTGGATGTTCTTTAGCTTGGTCAACCATGGCTTGCAGGGATTTTTCGCAGGATTTAAAGGAAAAACTCAGTGGTTAGGCCTTATCTTAGCAACGATTGCCATGGTAGGGGGTTACGCCTTGGGTTCTACATTGATGAATGGCTGGGCTGCAGCCCTACCAGAAATTTTACCAAATTTCATGCAAAATATGGTAGGGATGATTGTAGGATTTATTCTTAGTCAAAGTATCAAGAAGATTAAGTAAAGAGGCTGAGCCAAAAGTCTTTCAAATCAGAAAAACGCATAGTATCAGGTCTTGAAAAACCTAGATACTATGCGTTTTATTGTGGGAAGATTTTATACTCTTCGAAAATGTCTTCAAACCGCGTCAACGTTGCCTTGCCGTGGGTATGGTTACTGACTTCGTCAGTTCTATCCACAACCTCAAAACAGTGTTTTGAGCAACCTGCGGCTAGTTTTCTAGTTTGCTTTTTGATTTTCATTGAGTATAGATGAATATTAATCAAAATAAAGCAAGTCTTTGCTGGTGTTTGTAAAGAGGTCAAAGCCATCCTTGGTAACAACACCGCAGTCTTCGATACGGACACCGACTTTACCAGGGATATAGATACCTGGTTCAACAGAGAAGCACATGCCTTCTTCGATGACCATGTCGTTTCCTTCCATGATAGATGGGAATTCGTGGACATCCATACCGATACCGTGACCGAGACGGTGGTTGAAGTACTCACCGTAACCAGCTTTTTCGATGACCTCACGGGCAGCGCGGTCCACTTCATGGGCAGTCACACCTGGTTTGATAAAGTCAAGAGCAGCTTGTTGGGCTTCAAGAGTTAAGTTGTAAATATCTTTCTTGAATTGGTCAGGTTTACCGACAGCTACTGTACGGGTCATATCTGAAGCATAGCCGTTGACGAGGACACCCAGGTCAAAGAGGAGAAGAGCATTATTTTCAACCTTGTTTGCTGCTGGAATGCCGTGTGGATTTGCAGCATTATCACCAGTCAAGACCATGGTGTCAAAGCTCATTTCATAGCCTTCACGTTTCATAGCAAAGTCAATTTGAGCGATGATATCTGTCTCAGTCTTATCAAGAGAAATATTGTCAAAACCAACCTTAACTGCCTTGTCAGCATAGAGACCTGCAACCATCATTTTTTGCACTTCGTCAGCTGATTTGATGAGGCGCATGCGTTGGATACGAGGAGTGAGGTTGTTAAACTCAGCAGTTTCAAAAACTGTTTTCAAGCCATGATATTTGGTCAAGATGAGATTGTCAAACTCAACAGCGACACGTTTGAAGTCAAGTTGTGGAAGAGCATGTTTCATTTTTTGCCATGGATTTTCAGAATCCACATAGCCCACAACTGGGAAGGAAACAGTGCTGCTTGCACGCTCCACCTCAAGGGCTGGGACAAAGAGGAGAGGTTCCTGATCTGCTAGGACAAAAAGGAACATTTGGCGTTCATGGGGATCACTGTAAAAGCCAGTGAGGTAATTGATTGTGACGGGGTCAGATACGACAGCGACGTCTAGTTTTTCTGATTCAAGATATGTTACGATTTGTTGTAATTTAGACATATGCTACCTTCTTTCTACCCCTCTATTTTGGCAAAAAATGAGAGAAAATGCAAGGGAGAAGGGTAAAAGAAAAGACAAAAAAACTCCGACAAGATAACGGAGTTCTTTGATATGATTTTTCTTGGTTTAAGAAAAGTCAGCCTTGCTTTTGACATCACTGTATTCTTCAGCGATTTCTTGGCTGAGGATGTCCTCATAAGCAGGGAGTTGAATGTCCTGACCATATTTCTTCTTGAGGGCAGTAGTGACTAGGCGATAAGCTAGATTGGCATTACGAGAGAGGATAGGCCCGTGGAAGTAGGAACCAAAGACATTCTTATAATGAACCCCTTCGCCGACTTTTTCTTCGTTATTTCCATTTCCATAGACAACCTGTCCCAGTGGTTTTTGGTCATCAGAGAGGAAGGTACGGCCCTGATGATTCTCAAACCCATAGTAGGTTTCATTGAAATCTTCATTGTGAATCTTGATGTCCCCGATAAAACGGTTATTGGTCTGGTTGAGCGTGTAGTGGCCCATGACCCCTAGTCCTTCGATACGTCTCCCTGAAGCTTCAACATAATATTGCCCCAATAATTGGAAACCACCACAGATAGCCAGAACCACACCGTCGTTTTGGATGTAGTTGTCAATGCTCTCTTTTTTAGCAGGTAGGTCGTCTGCAATAATACTTTGTTCAAAGTCTTGACCGCCACCGAAAAAGGCGATGTCGTAGTGATTTTCGTCAAAGTCATCATGGAGAGAAACGATGTCAACCGTCACATGGGCTCCCAGCTTTTCAGCCACATACTTGAGCATGAGGATGTTTCCATTGTCCCCGTAGGTATTCATGAGATTTCCGTAGAGGTGGGCAATGTTGAGCTGATAGGGGTAATTGCCAGCTTTTGAGGAAAGTGAAGTATAAACCATTAGTTCATCTCCTTTCTAACAATCTGACGACTAGCCAGCAGTTCGCGGAATTCAAGCATAGCAGTATAGGTAGCCAGAATATAAGAATGCTTGCAGTCTTGGTTCTCAATGGTCTTGAGAACTTGCTCCAGACTACTTGTTTCAGTGATTTTATCAGCTGGATAGCCTGTTACTCGTAGACGACGTGCGATTTCAGAATGACGAACACCGCCAGCGTTGATTTCAGGAATGTCCATGTCAGTGATTTGTTCAAAATCAGCATCCCAGATCCAGCTGGTATCAATTCCATCTGCATAGTTGGCATTTAGGAGGACAGATAGGCTAAATGGATAAGGTGCTAGTTTAATCATTTCGATAGCTTGAGTTGCACCGACTGGATTTTTTATCAAGACAAGGGTACATTCCTTGTCACCGATATGGAAGGTTTCTTGGCGTCCAAAGACAGCACGGCTCTTATCAAACCCTTGCTTGATGAGTTGTGAATCTGCACCAAGGAAACGGGCGATAGCCACAGCAGCTAGAGCGTTGTAGATATTATAGAGCCCGCCGATTTGAATACTGTATTCTTGTCCATCAATGACAAAGCGAGAGCGATTGTTGGTCAACTCAACTAGTTCTGTCAAGCGATAGTCGAGATCAGGACGTTTACATCCACAGTCTTCACAGATATAGGCACCCAAGTTTGCATAGGTATTATGCTTATATTTGAGGATGCCTTGGCAGTCAGGACAGAGAATCCCTTCGGTATTATAGTGAGCCAGCTGGGCTGGACCTTTCTCCAAGTCAAAACCAAAATACTCTACAGGATTTGGAATAGCTGGCTTGTAGAAAAGTGGACTGTCTCCATTAAGGAGAACAGTGGCAGTAGGCACCTTACGAATAGCATCCAAAATCATCTTGTAAGTTGTGTAAATCTCACCATAGCGGTCCATCTGGTCACGGAAGATATTCGTGATGACAAAAAGGCTTGGCTGAATATAGTCACAGATACGAGATAGACTGGCTTCATCGATTTCTAGAACGGCAATATTTTTCCCAGTTTTAGAAGATTTGGCTGTTAAGAAGGTTGTCGCAATTCCTGTAATCATGTTGGCACCGCTTGGGTTGGTCAGAACTTGACCATAAACCTCTTTTAAAATGCCGACAGTGAGGGCAGTTGTCAAGGTTTTTCCGTTGGTTCCAGTGACCACGACAATCTCGTAGTTCTTAGCTAGGTTTTGTAAAATATCTTTATCAAATTGAAGGGCAAGTTTTCCTGGGAGCGTACTTCCACGTCCAAGACGGCTTAAAATGAAGTGGGAAGAACGCCCAGCAAGAAGGCCCAAAGTAGTTTTTAAGTTCATGTTTCTATTATATCATAAAAGAAGGAAAAGACAGATTTGATACTCGATGAAAATCAAAGAGCAAACTAGGAAGCTAGCCGCAGGCTGTACTTGAGTACGGCAAGGTGAAGCTGACGTAGTTTGAATTTGATTTTCGAAGAGTATGAGATTCCGCAGAAGTAAAAACAGCCCCAAGAGGGCTGTTCGATACGATTAAATCTTAACTTAAATCGCAAACAAGTCATTCAAGTTCTCAGCCAAGGTTGGGTGAGTGAAGATTTGTTTTGTGAAGTAAGTGTAAGGAATCTTGTTGTCCATAGCAACAGTGATGATGTTGATGATTTCTTGAGAACCTTCTGAGAAGATGCTTGCTCCAAGAATTTCTTTTGTTTCAGTATTAACAACAGCTTTGAAAGCTCCGCGAAGGTCTCCGTTTACGTGACCACGAGGCATGGCTGCAACAGGGATTTCCTTAACGGCGTATGGAAGTTTCAAATCAGCTGCTTGGCTTTCAGTCAAACCAACTTGTGAAAGTGCAGGTGTGATGAACATGGTGTTTGGTACATTGAGACGGTCTTCAAGTGTGTAGCTGCCATCTCCAGCAAGGTAGCTGTAGACAACACGGAAGTCATCAAGTGAAATGTAAGTAAATTGAAGGCCACCGTTGACATCTCCAACTGCAAAGACACCAGGAACGTTTGTTTGACAATGTTTGTCTACTTTAATAGCGCCACGTTCAGTTAGTTCAATATCTGTATTTTCAAGTTGAAGTGGTTCTACATTTGGTTT
>CAURCY010000062.1:0-9877 GCA_963523355.1 uncultured Streptococcus sp. | reverse complement strand
TTCAAGCAGATACGTTTGAGATGGACTATGACTTGCTGGAGCAAGCTATCACTGAGAAAACTAAGGTGATCATCCCAGTAGAACTTGCAGGGATTGTTTGCGACTATGACCGTTTGTTCCAAGTTGTGGAAAAGAAACGTGACCTCTTTACTGCTTCAAGCAAGTGGCAAAAAGCCTTTAACCGTATTGTGATTGTCTCTGATAGTGCCCACGCTTTGGGATCTACTTATAAAGAACAACCAGCTGGTTCTATCGCTGACTTTACTTCCTTCTCATTCCATGCTGTTAAGAACTTTACAACTGCAGAAGGTGGAAGTGCCACTTGGAAAGCCAATCCAGCGATTGACGACGAAGAGATGTACAAGGAATTCCAAATTCTTTCCCTTCACGGGCAAACTAAGGATGCTCTTGCCAAGATGCAACTGGGCTCATGGGAATACGATATCGTAACACCAGCCTACAAGTGCAATATGACAGATATCATGGCATCACTTGGATTGGTACAATTGGATCGTTACCCAAGTTTGCTAGAACGTCGTAAGGAGATCGTGAACCGCTATGATCGTGGTTTTGCAGGTTCTCGTATCCATCCATTGGCACACAAGACTGAAACTGTCGAATCTTCACGCCACCTCTACATCACCCATGTAGAAGGAGCGAGCTTAGAAGAACGCAATCTTATTATCCAAGAATTAGCTAAAGCAGGAATTGCAAGTAACGTCCACTACAAACCGCTTCCGCTCTTGACAGCCTATAAGAATCTTGGCTTTGATATGGCGAATTATCCTAAGGCCTATGCCTTCTTTGAAAATGAAATTACGCTCCCTCTTCACACTAAATTAAGCGATGAAGAAGTGGACTATATCATTGAGACTTTCAAAACAGTTTCTGAAAAAGTACTAGCTTCATCAAAAAAATTGTAAAAAAGTCTTGACAAAGAAAAAACAAAGTATTAAAATAAGTTCAACAAATCAGAAAAGTAACTATTTTTGATCTTCAGGGAGCCTGTGGTGATTGTGAACAGGTGGTTGGAAGTAGTGAAAGTGGGCTGATTTTAAAAATGAATTTGAAACAATGAAAATTCGGTGCGCACACCTTACAGTGCAACTTGTTGTTAGACAAGGCAGAGATGTAAAGGGGAATAGTCCCTTTATAATTGAGGTGGCACCGCGTTACCAACGCCCTCACACGGAATTTAATTCTGTGTGTGGGCTTTTTTCATATCTTGAAATCAATACAGAAAGAGGAAATTTTTATGACAACTAAAGGTTATTTTGGACAATTTGGTGGAAGTTTTGTACCGGAGCCGATTCAGGCTTTGTTGGATGAGTTGGAAGTGACATTTGACAAGTACAAGGATGATCCAGAGTTTTTGGCAGAATTTCGTCATTACTTAAAGGACTATTCCGGTCGCGAAACACCACTCTATTTTGCGGAAAGTTTGACAGACCACCTAGGTGGCGCTAAGATTTATCTCAAGCGCGAAGACCTTAACCACCTTGGTTCTCACAAGCTCAACAACGTTTTAGGGCAAATCCTTCTTGCCAAACGTATGGGCAAAAAACGAGTAATCGCAGAAACAGGAGCTGGTCAGCACGGTGTTGCTACAGCAGCGGCTGCAGCCAAGTTTGGTATGGCCTGTGATGTCTACATGGGAGCAGAAGATGTGGAACGTCAACGTCTCAATGTTTTCCGTATGGAGATGATGGGAGCAACTGTTCACGCAGTTGAAACGGGGACACGAACTCTTAAGGATGCGGTTGATGCAGCCTTTGGAGCATGGATGAATGACCTTGAAGCCTTCTACGTTTTGGGATCTGCTGTAGGGCCTCACCCTTATCCTACCATTGTTCATGAGTTCCAAAAGGTCATCAGTGAAGAATCTCGCCGTCAAATCTTAGAAAAAGAAGGTCGTTTACCAGACTACGTTATTGCCTGTGTAGGTGGTGGTTCCAATGCCATCGGTGCTTTTTCTCAGTATGTGGCTGATGAAGAAGTTAAATTGGTTGGGGTCGAAGCTGCTGGTCATGGACTTGATACAGACAAGCACGCAGCTACTATGACAAAAGGTAGTATCGGAATTGTCGACGGCATGAAGACTTATGCAGTCTTTAAGGAAGATGGAGAGCTAGCTCCAGTTTACTCTATCTCAGCTGGATTGGACTATCCAGGGGTTGGCCCAGAACACGCCTACTTCAAAGATTCAGGTCGCGTGGAATATGTCGCTGCGACGGATGAAGAAGCTGTTCAGGCTCTCCTCCTTCTCAGCAAGACTGAAGGAATTATCCCAGCGATTGAAAGCTCACACGCTATCGCAGAAGCAGTTAAACGTGCACCGAAACTAAGTAAAGATGAGATTATCATCATCAATGTCTCTGGTCGTGGAGACAAGGACGTAGCTGCGATTGCAGACTACCTAGAAGCTAAAAAATAATAGATGGAAAAATTACAGTCTTTTCTCTCACAGAGAGCTTGTGGTTGCTGGAAACAAGCAGAGAAAGCTGTAAGGTTGGGTCCATCTGAAACGAGAGAAGAAAACATAATTCTCAAGGGAGTGCCCTTTATCGCACAGCCTGTTACAGGAGGTATCTGAGACAGGAATGAGAGATAGGAGAAATCCTATAATTGAGGTGGCACCGCGAATTTCGTCCTCACGCAAGTTATTTTGCGTGGGGATTTTTCATACAGTCGCCACGGACTAGAAGAAGAACTGAAAGGGAAATTACAATGGAACGAATCATTCATGGAGATGTCTTATCACCAATCTTGGCTTATATGCGCCTAAAGGGGCAACACAAGGTTATCTTAGAGAGTATTCCGAGAGACAAGGAAACCGCTCGTTTTTCTATCCTAGCCTATAATCCAGTTTTTGAGATTAAGTTTGAAAATGGAGTTCTTTATCAAAATGGTCAAGTGATTGATCGGGATCCCTTGGATTTCCTTTATGAAGTGACTCATAAGAGCCAGCACCATTCAGACCTACCTTTTGGTGGGGGAGCCATTGGTTTTGTTGGTTACGATATGATTTCGCTTTATGAAGAAATTGGTCAAATTCCTGAAGATACAATTGGAACGCCAGACATGCATTTCTTTGTCTATGAGAGTTACATGGTCTTTGACCACAAGAAGGAAAAAATCCATGTCATCGAGGATGCTCTTTATAGTGAGCGTAGTCAAGAAGACTTGGAAAAAGCCTTGAACCAAGTGCTTGAGGAATTACGCATTCCTGCTCCAAATGAATTTGAAGACTTGGATCTATCTCCACTGGACTTCAAACCGCATATCGCTCCTCAGAAGTTTGAGGAAATGGTGGAAACAGCTCGTGACTTGATTCGTAATGGCGATATGTTCCAATGTGTACTCAGTCAGCGCTTCTCAGCAGAAGTTACTGGAAATCCATTTGACTTCTACAGAAATCTCCGCGTGACCAATCCATCCAATTACCTCTATTTCTATGATTTTGGGGATTATCAAATCATCGGTGCCAGTCCAGAAAGTTTGGTTTCCGTCAAAAATGGCATCGTGACAACCAATCCGATTGCAGGGACGCGACCAAGAGGAGCTACGGATGAAGAAGACAAGGCTTTGGCGACAGACCTGCTTTCGGATGAGAAGGAAACAGCAGAGCATCGAATGTTAGTAGACTTGGGACGTAATGATATTGGTCGCATCTCTGAAACGGCCAGTGTCCAAGTCACCAAGTATATGGAAGTGGAGCTCTTCCGTTATGTTATGCATTTGACCAGCGTGGTCAAGGGGCGTTTGCTTCCAGAACTCACTGCTATGGATGCTTTGAAAGCAACACTTCCAGCTGGAACAGTTTCAGGAGCACCAAAGATTCGAGCGATGAGACGCATCTATGAACTGGAAACGGAAAAACGGGGCGTATACGCAGGAGCAATCGGCTACTTGTCTGCGACGGGTGATATGGATTTCGCCATTGCTATCCGAACTATGATTCTCAAAAATCAAACAGCCTATGTGCAGGCTGGGGCAGGGATTGTCTATGACTCTATCGCCCAAAACGAATACCAAGAAACCATTAACAAGGCTAAATCTATGACTAGAATTGGAGAACTAAGACCATGATTTTATTGATTGACAACTATGATTCTTTTACCTATAACTTGGCCCAATACATTGGGAATTTTGCAGAAGTACAGGTTTTGAGAAATGATGATCCCAAGCTGTATGAAGAAGCTGAAAAAGCAGATGGTCTGGTCTTTTCTCCTGGTCCTGGTTGGCCAGTTGATGCTGGAAAGATGGAAGACATGATTCGTGATTTTGCTGGCAAGAAGCCGATTCTTGGGATTTGTTTGGGCCACCAAGCCATCGCAGAAGTCTTTGGTGGTAAGTTAGGTTTGGCTCCAAAAGTCATGCATGGGAAACAGAGCAATATCAGCTTTGAAGCGCCATCTGTTTTGTATCAAGGCATTGAGGATGGCCGTGCAGTCATGCGTTACCACAGTATTTTGATTGAAGAAATGCCAGAAGACTTTGAAGTGACAGCTCGTTCGACTGATGACCAAGCTATTATGGGAATTCAACACAAAAGCCTGCCGATTTATGGCTTCCAGTACCATCCAGAGAGTATCGGAACGCCAGATGGCTTGTCTTCTATTCGGAATTTTATCGAGAAGGTTGTAAAGTGAGGAAACTAGGATGAAAGAGATTATTGAAAAACTAGCAAAATTTGAAAATTTATCAGGTGTGGAAATGACGGATGTCATTGAGCGTATCGTAACTGGGCGTGTAACCGAAGCGCAGATTGCTTCTCTCCTTTTGGCTCTTAAGATGAAGGGGGAAACACCTGAAGAACGCACAGCCATTGCCCAAGTCATGAGAGGGCATGCCCAACATATTCCAACTGAAATTCATGATGCCATGGACAACTGTGGTACAGGTGGGGACAAGTCTTTCAGCTTTAACATCTCTACAACTGCAGCCTTTGTCTTGGCTGGTGGTGGTGTTCACATGGCAAAGCACGGTAACCGCTCGATTTCTTCTAAATCTGGTTCTGCAGATGTCCTCGAAGCCTTGGGTATCAACCTAGACCTCAAACCAGCTGAACTAGGTAAGGTCTTTGATAAAACTGGCATCGTCTTTCTCTTTGCTAAAAATATGCACCCAGCTATGAAATACATCATGCCAGCTCGCTTGGAATTGGGAATTCCAACAATCATGAACTTGACTGGTCCACTGATTCACCCAATGGCCTTGGAAACACAGCTTCTTGGTATTAGTCGTCCAGAACTACTAGAAAGTACAGCTCAGGTATTGAAAAATATGGGTCGCAAACGTGCCATCGTAGTTGCTGGACCAGAAGGACTGGATGAAGCTGGCTTGAACGGAACAACCAAGATTGCTCTGCTTGAAAATGGCGAAATCACCTTGTCAAGCTTTACTCCAGAAGATCTGGGGATGGAAGGCTACGCTATCGACGATATTCGTGGAGGCAATGCTCAGGAAAATGCAGAAATTTTGCTCAGCGTTCTTAAAAATGAACCAAGTCCATTCTTGGAAACGACAGTTTTAAATGCTGGTCTTGGTTTCTATGCTAATGGTAAGGTAGCTAGTATCAAGGAAGGAGTTGCCTTGGCCCGTCAAGTGATTGCTAGTGGCAAGGCCCTTGAAAAACTCAGACTGTTACAGGAGTACCAAAAATGAGTCAGGAATTTTTAGCACGAATTTTGGAGCAGAAGGCGCGTGAGGTTGAGCAGATGCAGCTGGAGGAAATCCAGCCCCTGCGCCAGACCTATCGCTTGGCTGACTATCTAAAACAACACCAAGACCGCTTGCAGGTGATCGCTGAAGTCAAGAAGGCTAGCCCTAGTCTGGGAGATATCAATCTCGATGTGGATATTGTGCAACAGGCCCAGACTTATGAAGAAAACGGAGCAGTGATGATTTCTGTTCTGACAGATGAAGTTTTCTTTAAAGGTCATTTGGATTATCTGCGGGAGATTTCCAGTCAGGTACAGATTCCGACGCTTAACAAGGACTTTATCATTGATGAAAAACAAATCATTCGTGCTCGTAATGCAGGTGCGACAGTCATCTTGCTCATTGTGGCTGCCTTGTCAGAAGAACGTCTCAAGGAACTGTACGACTATGCGACAGAGCTTGGTCTGGAAGTTTTAGTGGAGACTCACAATCTAGCTGAACTAGAAGTGGCTCACAGACTTGGTGCCCAGATTATTGGGGTCAATAACCGCAACTTAACTACCTTTGAAGTTGACTTGCAGACCAGTGTAGATTTGGCTAAACATTTCAAAGATGATTGCTTGTACATTTCTGAATCGGCTATTTTCACAGGGCAGGATGCAGAGCGAGTAGCACCATACTTTAACGGAATTTTAGTAGGGACAGCTCTCATGCAGGCAGAAGATGTAGCCCAGAGAATCAAGGAGTTGCAGATTGACAAAGGTTAAGATTTGTGGACTATCGACCAAAGAAGCGGTGGAAACAGCCGTATCAGTAGGGGCCGACTACATCGGTTTTGTCTTCGCACCTAGTAAAAGACAGGTGACCTTGGATCAGGCTGCTGAGCTGGCAAAGCTTATTCCTACAGATGTCAAAAAGGTTGGTGTATTTGTTTCACCAAGTCGGGCTCAACTGTTAGAAGTCATTGACAAAGTTGGCTTGGACTTGGTTCAAGTTCACGGTCAGGTGGCAGATGATTTGTTTGAGAATTTGCCTTGTGCCAGTATTCAGGCTGTGCAGGTGGATGGAGAGGGTCATGTGCCCAATTCTCAGGCAGACTATCTCCTCTTTGATGCCCCTGTGGCTGGGAGTGGCCAGACCTTTGATTGGGGGCAACTGGATACGACAGGACTAACTCAGCCCTTCTTTATCGCAGGTGGGCTTAATGAAGACAATGTAGTAAAAGCAATTCAACACTTTACTCCCTATGCAGTAGATGTATCGAGCGGAGTGGAGACAGATGGACAAAAAGATCATGAAAAGATTAGAAGATTTATAGAGAGGGTAAAGAATGGCATATCAAGAACCAAATAAAGATGGATTTTACGGAAAATTCGGCGGACGTTTCGTCCCAGAAACATTGATGACAGCAGTTTTGGAGTTGGAGAAGGCCTACCGTGAAAGTCAGGCAGACCCAAGTTTCCAAGAGGAATTAAACCAACTTTTGCGCCAGTATGTAGGACGTGAAACTCCCCTTTACTACGCAAAAAACTTGACCCAGCATATTGGCGGAGCCAAGATTTATCTCAAACGTGAAGACCTCAACCATACAGGGGCCCATAAGATTAACAATGCCTTAGGACAAGTTTTGCTTGCTAAACGCATGGGTAAAAAGAAAATTATCGCTGAAACAGGTGCTGGTCAGCACGGTGTAGCAACTGCAACAGCTGCGGCCCTCTTCAACATGGAATGTACCATCTATATGGGTGAGGAAGATGTTAAACGCCAAGCCCTTAATGTCTTCCGTATGGAGCTTTTGGGAGCCAAGGTTGAGGCGGTAACAGATGGTTCGCGCGTGCTCAAGGATGCGGTCAATGCAGCCCTTCGTTCGTGGGTAGCTAATATCGATGATACCCACTATATCCTTGGTTCTGCCTTGGGGCCTCATCCATTCCCAGAAATCGTTCGTGACTTCCAAAGTGTCATTGGTCGAGAAGCCAAACAACAGTACCGCGACTTGACAGGTCAAGATCTGCCAGATGCCCTAGTAGCCTGTGTTGGTGGTGGTTCTAATGCTATCGGGCTCTTCCATCCATTTGTAGAAGATGAGTCTGTAGCTATGTATGGGGCTGAAGCAGCAGGACTAGGTGTGGATACAGAGCACCATGCAGCTACCTTGACCAAGGGTCGTCCTGGTGTTCTTCACGGTTCCCTAATGGATGTGCTCCAAGATGCCCATGGTCAAATTCTGGAAGCCTTCTCTATCTCAGCAGGTTTGGACTATCCTGGTATCGGTCCAGAACACTCTCACTACCACGATATCAAGCGTGCCAGCTATGTTCCTGTGACTGATGAAGAAGCCTTGGAAGGTTTCCAACTCTTGTCTCGTGTGGAAGGGATTATCCCAGCCTTGGAATCTAGCCATGCGATCGCCTTTGCAGTGAAATTGGCCAAAGAACTTGGACCAGAAAAGTCCATGATTGTCTGTCTATCAGGTCGTGGGGACAAGGATGTGGTTCAAGTCAAAGACCGCTTGGAAGCAGATGCAGCAAAGAAGGGAGAAGCTCATGCCTAAGACACTAACAGAAAAATTGAACGCTATTAAAGCAGCTGGAAAAGGAATTTTCGTTCCCTATATCATGGCTGGAGACCATGAGAAAGGTTTGGATGGTCTCGCTGAAACAATCCACTTTTTAGAAGATTTGGGTGTTTCAGCTATTGAAGTGGGTATTCCCTTTTCAGACCCTGTTGCAGATGGACCTGTGATCGAAGAAGCAGGCTTACGTAGTCTAGCTCGCGGAACTTCTACCCAGGCCTTGGTTGAAACCTTGAAAACCATTCAAACAGAAGTTCCATTGGTCATCATGACCTACTTCAACCCTCTCTTTCAGTACGGTGTTGAAAACTTTGTCAAAGATTTGGCAGATACAGCCGTTAAGGGTTTGATTATCCCAGACCTACCTCATGAGCATGCTAACTTTGTAGAGCCATTTTTGGCAGACACAGACATTGCCTTAATTCCCCTAGTTAGTTTGACAACAGGACTTGAGCGCCAAAAAGAGTTGATCAAGGGGGCAGAAGGATTTGTCTATGCGGTGGCTATCAATGGGGTGACAGGGAAGTCAGGAAATTACCGTGCAGACTTGGACAAGCACTTGGCGCAATTGCATCAAGTAGCTGACATTCCAGTCTTGACAGGATTTGGTGTGTCTAGTCAAGCTGATGTAGAACGCTTCAATGCGGTGTCAGATGGTGTTATCGTCGGTTCGAAAATCGTAAAAGCTCTCCACAAAGGAGAGCCGATTCAGGACTTTATCAAACAAGCAGTAGCTTACCAAAAATAATCACACAAGCAGCGAGTAAGAGGAAAGGCACGAAAGGAAGTCTTTCCTTTTTCTTTTTCAGGAGAAAGGCCAGAATGCCCGTCGCAGAAGCAAACTGAATCAAGATTAGTAGTTCAGTCGCACTAAAGACGAGAGCGCAAGAAGCAAGAAAGAGAAAATCCCCTGCACCCATGCGGATATCGATAAAATGAGCCATGATTCCAAGGGCAAGAAAGAAGAACATAACCAGATTCCAGCCAGAGCAGGCCATGAGGAGTAGGTGGAAAGTCACCCAGACCAGTAAGGGATATTCTTGATGGCGAAAGTCGTAGATGCCCAAGGTCAAGCCAGTAGTGATTAGGATGACTTGTCCTATGGAAATCCAGCCCCAAGACCAAGCCAGAAAGATGAGCCCTAAGCCTAGTTCAAAGAGGGCATACCAGACTGGATAAGTAGCCTTGCAGTAGCGACAGCAAAAGCGATTGAAGACCTGCGAGAGAATCGGAATCAAATCTAAGGGACGCAAGGGAGTCTGACAGGAATCGCAGTGACTAGCAGGTTGGATAATGGATTGCTCTGGAAAACGGTCAATGACCAAACCAAGAAAGGAAGCGAGAATGCTCCCGACAAGAAAAAAATAAATATCAATCATACTTATCTATTCGTAAAAAATAGGAGAAGTAGTATAATGGAGAAATATAGATAAGGTGGTGAGGTCAAGATGACAATTCGTTTTGAAGAAAATGTGAGCACAGAAAACGCTCAGCTCGTATGTCAATGGTCCAACTCCCTTGGCAAATCCTTTCAAGAACAATGGATGGGGCCAAAGATTCCTTTTCCACTGACCCTTCAAGTCTTGCAAGATTTGGAAGGAATCTTTTCAATCTTTGAAGGACAAGAGTTTGTGGGGC
>CAURCY010000061.1:0-9892 GCA_963523355.1 uncultured Streptococcus sp. | reverse complement strand
TCTTTTTTGCCCAGAGACCAGACTATGCCCGAACACCGAATAACGAAAGACAAGCCCAAATTGTAGAAGGGGCGACTCCGCTACCAAATGAAACAGGACTGGCGGTAGGAGGAATCTTAGAAGTAGACGGAGTGACCTACGTCGTCCTTCCTGGTCCACCAAGTGAATTGAAACCCATGGTCTTGAACCAACTTCTACCCAAGTTGATGACAGGAAGCAAGCTGTATTCCCGAGTTCTTCGTTTCTTTGGAATTGGCGAAAGTCAGTTGGTGACCATTTTGGCTGATTTGATTGACGATCAAACAGATCCAACCTTAGCCCCTTATGCCAAGACAGGAGAAGTCACTCTGCGTCTGTCAACAAAAGCTAGTAGTCAAGAAGAGGCGAATCAAGCACTGGATATCTTGGAAAATCAAATCTTGGACTACCAAACCTTTGAAGGCCTTTCTCTACGAGAACTTTGTTATGGTTATGGGGAAGAATCCAGCTTGGCCAGCATTGTCGTAGAAGAACTGAAAAAGCAAGGGAAAACTATCACGGCCGCAGAGAGTTTGACGGCAGGGTTTTTCCAAGCCAGCGTAGCTGATTTTTCGGGTGCTTCAAGTATATTTAAGGGTGGTTTTGTAACCTATAGCTTGGAGGAAAAATCAAAGATGTTGGATATTCCTGTCAAGGATTTGGAAGAACAGGGTGTGGTGTCTGAATTTACAGCTCAGAAGATGGCTGAGCAGGCACGAATTAAGACCCAGTCTGATTTTGGCCTTAGTTTGACTGGAGTGGCAGGACCAGATAGCCTAGAAGGGCACCCAGCTGGGACAGTCTTTATAGGCTTGGCTCAAGAGCATGGAACTGAGGTCATCAAGGTTAATATTGGAGGCAGAAGTCGAGCAGATGTACGTCACATTGCGGTTATGCATGCCTTTAACCTAGTTCGCAAGGCTTTATTAAGTGACTAACTTTTGATATAATAGTAGATAGGTCTGAGGACCATTAGAATGTAGGAGAATAGAATGGCGAAAAAACCAAAAAAATTAGATGAAATTTCAAAAAAATTCGGGGCAGAACGTGAAAAAGCCTTGAATGACGCTCTTAAATTGATTGAGAAAGACTTTGGTAAAGGTTCAATCATGCGTTTGGGTGAACGTGCAGAGCAAAAGGTGCAAGTGATGAGTTCAGGTTCCTTGGCTCTTGACATTGCCCTTGGTTCAGGTGGTTATCCTAAGGGACGTATCATCGAAATCTATGGACCAGAGTCATCTGGTAAGACAACGGTTGCCCTTCATGCAGTTGCGCAAGCACAAAAAGAAGGTGGGATTGCAGCCTTTATCGATGCGGAGCATGCCCTTGACCCAGCTTATGCTGCGGCTCTTGGGGTCAACATCGATGAGTTGCTCTTGTCTCAACCAGACTCAGGAGAGCAAGGGCTTGAAATTGCAGGAAAATTGATTGACTCAGGTGCAGTTGATCTTGTCGTGGTTGACTCCGTTGCTGCCCTTGTACCTCGTGCGGAAATTGATGGAGATATCGGAGATAGCCACGTTGGTTTGCAGGCTCGTATGATGAGCCAGGCCATGCGTAAACTTGGTGCTTCTATCAATAAAACCAAAACAATTGCCATCTTTATCAACCAATTGCGTGAAAAAGTTGGGGTCATGTTTGGAAATCCAGAAACAACTCCTGGTGGACGTGCTCTGAAATTCTACGCATCAGTCCGTTTGGATGTTCGTGGAAGCACACAAATCAAAGGAACTGGTGACCAAAAAGACACCAATGTCGGTAAAGAAACTAAGATCAAGGTCGTGAAAAACAAGGTGGCTCCACCATTTAAGGAAGCCTTCGTTGAAATCATGTACGGAGAAGGGATTTCTAAGACTGGTGAACTCTTGAAAATCGCAAGCGATTTGGATATCATCAAAAAAGCAGGAGCTTGGTACTCTTACAAGGATGAGAAAATCGGGCAAGGTTCTGAAAATGCTAAGAAATACTTGGCAGATAACCCAGAAGTCTTTGATGAGATTGACCATCAAGTCCGTGTTCAATTTGGTTTGATTGATAGAGAAGAAGCTTCTGTAGAAGGTGTTGAAACTAAAAAAGATGACGCAGCTCAAGTAGACTCTGTGAATGAAGAAGTCACACTTGACCTAGGTGATGAACTTGAAATCGAAATTGAAGAATAATACTCTTCGAAAATCAAATTCAAACCACGTCAGCGTCGCCTTACCGTACTCAAGTACAGCTTACGGCTAGCTTCCTAGTTTGCTTTTTGATTTTCATTTAGTATAAGCTGTCAAAGTAGTGGAGGAATCCACTGCTTTTTTCGATTCTTTGTTCAATATTTCAGATTGCCTATAGTTTGCTGTTTCTTGTCGCTCCTCTAGAAAGCTGATATAATAGCCTTATGAATAAAAAACGAACAGTGGACCTGATACATGGTCCGATTCTTCCCTCGCTCTTAAGCTTCGCCTTCCCAATCTTGCTATCAAATATTTTTCAACAGCTCTATAATACTGCTGATGTCTTGATTGTTGGACGATTTCTTGGTCAAGAATCCTTGGCTGCAGTAGGAGCGACGACAGCGATTTTTGACCTGATTGTAGGTTTTACTCTTGGTGTTGGCAATGGCATGGGAATTGTCATTGCCCGTTATTATGGAGCTCGGAATTTCACTAAAATCAAGGAAGCAGTAGCAGCCACCTGGATTTTAGGTGCTCTTTTGAGTATTGTAGTTATGCTGCTGGGCTTTCTTGGTTTGTATCCTCTCTTGCAATACCTAGATACTCCTGCAGAAATTCTTCCCCAGTCCTATCAATATATTTCTATGATTGTGACCTGTGTTGGTGTTAGCTTCGCTTATAATCTCTTTGCAGGTTTGTTGCGGTCTATTGGAGACAGTCTGGCTGCGCTTGGTTTTTTGATTTTCTCTGCTCTGGTTAATGTGGTTCTGGATCTCTATTTCATTACGCAATTGCATCTGGGAGTTCAATCCGCAGGACTTGCTACCATCATTTCGCAAGGCTTATCAGCGGTTCTTTGCTTTTATTATATTCGTAAGAGCGTTCCAGAACTGCTCCCTCAGCTCAAACATTTCAAATGGGACAAAAGCTTGTACGCGGATCTCTTGGAGCAAGGTTTGGCTATGGGCTTGATGAGTTCGATTGTGTCCATCGGCAGTGTGATTTTACAGTCTTCTGTCAATACCTTTGGTGCAGTGATTATTAGTGCCCAGACGGCGGCTCGACGCATTATGGCTTTCGCCCTTCTTCCTATGACCGCTATTTCTGCCTCGATGACGACCTTTGCTTCTCAGAATCTAGGAGCTAAACGACCAGACCGCATTGTTCAAGGTCTTCGAATCGGTAGTCGTTTAAGTATGTCCTGGGCAATTTTTGTTTGTGTCTTACTCTTTTTTGTCAGTCCAGCCTTGGTTTCCTTCTTGGCTAGTTCGACGGATGGTTACTTGATAGAAAATGGTAGTCTGTACTTGCAAATCAGTTCAGCCTTTTATCCTATTTTGAGTCTCTTGTTGATTTATCGCAATTGTTTGCAGGGTTTGGGGCAAAAAGTCCTTCCGCTGGTTTCTAGCTTTATCGAACTAATCGGGAAAATCGCTTTTGTGGTCTTGATTATCCCTTGGGCAGGCTATAAGGGTGTTATCCTTTGTGAACCCCTTATCTGGGTTGCCATGACCATTCAGCTGTACTTCTCACTGTTCCGTCACCCCTTGATAAAAGAAGGCAAGGCAATCTTGGTAACCAAAGTGCAATCCTAGCTGTATTTGCTAAATAAAATCTATTTCCTCTAGTGAAAATCGAAAAAACTTGTGTTATAATAAGAAAGATTAAAATGTGAAAAAAGGAGATTCCTAATGGGACGTAAATGGGCCAATATCGTAGCCAAGAAAACGGCTAAAGATGGAGCTAACTCTAAAGTATATGCAAAATTTGGTGTAGAAATCTATGTAGCAGCTAAAAAAGGTGATCCAGATCCAGAATCAAACTCAGCCTTGAAATTCGTTATCGACCGTGCTAAACAAGCCCAAGTGCCAAAACACGTTATCGATAAAGCTTTGGACAAGGCTAAAGGAAACACAGACGAAACCTTTACAGAAGGACGTTACGAAGGTTTTGGACCAAATGGTTCTATGCTGATTGTTGATACTTTGACTTCAAATGTCAACCGTACAGCGGCCAATGTCCGTGCAGCCTTTGGTAAAAACGGCGGAAACATGGGTGCTTCAGGTTCTGTTTCTTACCTCTTTGACAACAAGGGTGTGATCGTATTTGCAGGTGAAGATGCGGACGCGGTCTTTGAGCAATTGCTAGAAGCAGATGTAGATGTGGATGATGTAGAAGCAGAAGAAGGAACAATCACAGTTTACACAGCGCCAACTGACCTTCACAAGGCTATCGTTGCCCTTCGTGAGTCAGGTGTCGAAGAATTCCAAGTTACTGAATTGGAAATGATTCCTCAGTCAGAAGTGGAATTGTCAGGCGATGACCTTGAAACCTTTGAAAAACTATACAGCGTTCTTGAAGACGACGAAGACGTACAAAAAATCTACACAAACGTAGACGGGTTCTAATTTAACATTGAGAATATGATCCTAAGTGAGAAGCTCACTTGGGATTTTTTTAATCAAGAAAATAGTTCTCATGAAAACTTTTTCTTGACATCTCTTTTCAAAGTGGTAAAATAGTTCTCATGAAAACTTATTTAGTTCTCAGGAGAACCAAATGCAATGGTTAGAAAGGAGTTAGTATGGACAAACCGATGTTAGTCTTTAAGCGTTTTGGTCATCAGATTCACCTGATGGTGCAAAAGGAAGCCAAACGTTGTGGTATTGAATTTATGGGTGGACCACAGGGTCAGGTTCTGCGTTTTGTAGATCAGTGTGAACAAAAAGAGAAACTGGTCTTGATTAAAGATATAGAGCAGGAACTAAATATTACCAAGTCTGTGGCGAGTAACTTGGTCAAGCGTATGGTGCAAAATGGTTTGGTGGAATTGGAGGCGAGTCCTAGCGATAAGCGGGCAAAATTTGTTCGTTTGACGGACAAAGCACGTTCTCAAATGAAGCATGTTAAAGCCTTTTTTGAACGAATTGATAAGCAGTTGATGGAAGGCATTGATGAAGATGAATTACTGATTTTTGAGAAAGTCCTTGCTCAACTACAGGAAAATATCAAGGGAATAGGAGGAGAGAATGAAGAAATTAGCCAAACGAATTAGTAGAAAAGAATGGGGGATGATTTTACTAGCCATTCTCTTTACCTGCTTTTCAGTCTACCTAGAGTTGGAAGTTCCGACCTATATCTCGAAAATTACGGATTTGCTGGGAAGTCAAGGAACCAACTTGGATGAGTTATGGCAACCAGCAGGTATGATGGTCGGAATGTCTTTTTTTGCCTTCTTATCCGCAGTCGCAGTTGGATTTTTTGCATCCCGAGTGGCGGCTTCTTATACTAGTAGGCTGAGAAGTGATATTTTTAACCGAGTTTTGGATTACTCGCAGACAGAGATTAAGAAATTCTCTATTCCCAGTCTTTTAACTCGTACTACCAATGACATTACTCAAGTTCAGATGTTGATTACCATGGGCTTGCAAGTAGTTACGCGTGGTCCGATTATGGCTATCTGGGCTATCGGGAAGATTTTAGGTCATTCAGAATACTGGCTCTGGGCCGTACTTGTGGCAGTGATTGTCAACGTTCTGATGACGACTGTTTTGATGACGCTAGCCTTTCCAAAACAGTCCTTGATTCAGGGGCTGACTGATAAACTGAACAGTATCACTCGTGAGAGTTTAACAGGTATTCGTGTCGTTCGCGCCTACAATGCTGAAGAATACCAAAATGAAAAATTTGCAGCAGCAAATGATGAATTGACACGCTTGAATTTGTTTGTCAACCGTCTTATGGCTATTTTGAACCCTATCATGATGGGGATTTCAAGTGGTTTGAGTGTGGCGATTTACTGGATTGGGGCCTATGTGATTAACGATGCTGCTGCGACAGCACGTCTGCCTCTCTTTAGTGACATGGTTGTTTTCATGTCTTATGCTATGCAGGTTGTTATGGGCTTTCTTCTCATGGGGGCGCTCTTCATCGTTCTTCCCCGAACTATGGTCTCTGCCAAGCGGATTAATCAGGTTCTAGATTTGCATTCTTCTATCCAAAATCCTGCTCAAGTGCAGCTGGCTGATGAAAACCTTAAAGGTCAGGTCGAATTTAAGGATGTGACCTTCCGCTATGCTGCAAATTCGGAGGCAGTTATCGAGAATGTTAGCTTTAGAGCAGAAGCTGGCCAAACAGTTGCCTTTATCGGCTCAACTGGTTCTGGTAAGTCAACTCTAGTCAATCTGATTCCACGTTTCTATGACGTATCAGCAGGAGAAATTCTAGTGGACGGAGTTAATGTTCAAGATTACGGTTTGGAAGATTTGCGCAACAAGGTTGGTTATATTCCTCAGAAAGCGGTTCTCTTTTCAGGTGATGTCAAGGGCAATTTGGACTTTGGACACAGTCAAGAAACACCGCTTAGTGAACAAGCTATGTGGCAAGCCTTAGAATTGGCCCAGTCTAAGAACTTTATCGAAGATAAGGAAGCGGGATTAGAGTCAGAAGTAGCCCAAGGAGGAACCAACTTCTCAGGTGGACAAAGACAGCGTCTGGCTATTGCGCGTGCCTTGGCTCGGAAGCCAGAAATCCTCATCTTTGATGACTCCTTCTCAGCCTTGGACTACAAGACAGACCGTGTCCTACGCCAAGAGCTAGCAGAGAAAACAAAATCTATGACCAAGCTTATCGTAGCACAGCGTATTTCAACGATTATGGATGCAGATTTGATTTTGGTCTTGGATCAAGGAAAAGTCGTGGGACAAGGCACCCACAAGGAACTTCTAGCTACCAACGAAGTTTACCAAGAAATTGCCTATTCACAACTATCGAAGGAGGAATTGGAACATGGAAAATAAGAAAATGTCGCTTTGGAAACAGAGTAAACCCTATCTTGCAGGCCTCCAGTTTGCCCTTCTAATCGCCTTTCTAGCAACAATCGTATCCAATATCATTACTGTATATGGTCCAACCCGCATCAAGGAAATGACTAATATTATTGCCAGTGGTCTGGAAACAAGTGTGGATGTCGCGGCGGTTGCAGCTATTGGTGGTTTTTTGGCCGTGATTTATGTGATCGGACTTCTATCAAATTATTTGCAGGCCTTTCTGTTTACAACAACCATTCAACGTTTTTCAGAGCGTTTAAGAACAGCCATTGCAGAGAAAATTAATCGCCTACCATTGAGATATTTTGATGGACATTCTCAAGGAGATACCTTGTCTCGTGTGACCAATGACGTTGACACTGCAGCCCAGTCCCTCAATCAAAGTCTGGGGACAGTTCTTTCATCCACTTTATTGGTCGTGGCAGTCTTGGTGACCATGTTTGGGATGAACTGGATTTTAGCCTTAGTGACGGTTGTTTCAACTCTTATCGGTTTTGCTTTCGTGTCCGTCTTTATGGGCAAATCGCAGGGCTTCTTTAAGAGTCAGCAACAGGATTTGGCGGCTGTCAATGGCTATGTGGAGGAAATGTACTCTGGCCATAATGTAGTGACCAGTTACAATGCTATCGAGAGCACGAAAGAAGAGTTTGCAACATTAAATCATCGTCTGTATGACAGTATCTGGAAATCTCAGTTTATTTCAGGGATTATGATGCCGATTATGATGTTTATTGGGAACTTTAGCTATGCCTTGGTGATTATCGTTGGTGCAGCCTTGGCTTTAAATGGACACATCAGTATAGGGATTATCGTTGCCTTTATGGCCTATGTTCGTATCTTTTCTCAGCCTCTTTCGCAAATCGCCCAAGGAATTACTAGTCTTCAGCAGGCTAGTGCAGCCATGGGACGTGTCTTCGAATTCCTAGCTGAAGAGGAAATGGAAGACGAATCCCATAAAGAAAGACAATTGAGCGCTATGAAAGGTCAAGTGGTCTTTGAACGAGTTTCCTTTGGTTACACACCAGAGCGAACCATTATCCATGACTTTTCTGCGACCGCTCATTCAGGTCAAAAGGTTGCCATTGTCGGTCCTACTGGAGCTGGGAAGACAACTATTGTTAATCTTTTGATGAAGTTTTATGAGATTGATAAGGGAAGTATCCGCATCGATGGTGTGGATACCAAGGAGATGAAGCGTTCGGAAGTACACGATGCCTTTTCAATGGTCTTGCAGGATACTTGGCTCTTTGAAGGAACCATCCGAGACAATCTTATCTATAACCAAACAGGTATTAGTGATGAGCGCGTGATTGAAGCCAGCAAGGCTGTAGGGATTCACCACTTTATTATGACCCTACCAGATGGTTACGATACCGTCTTGGATGATACAGTGACCTTGTCTGTCGGACAAAAACAACTCTTGACTATCGCTCGTGCTTTGCTGAAAGATGCGCCACTCCTAATCCTAGATGAGGCGACTTCTTCTGTTGATACCCGTACAGAGGAATTGATTCAGAAAGCCATGGATCGTTTGATGGAAGGAAGAACTTCCTTTGTCATCGCTCACCGCTTGTCAACTATCCGAAATGCTGACTTGATTCTTGTCATGAAAGATGGCAATATCATCGAGCAAGGCAATCATGATGAGCTAATGGCACAAGGAGGCTTCTACGCTGACCTCTATAACAGTCAATTTACAGAAGACGAAGCAGAAGGATAAATCGAAAGAAGGCTTGACGGCCTTCTTTTTCTGCACTATACTAGAAGATAAATGCTTCCCTATAAGCAAAATTTGAGTAAGTGATGAGAAAATATATGAAAAATTATCAAGAATGGTATGGCCACGTTGCTGCTAATATTAAAAATAAGCCCTTTCTTCTGAGCTTGTTAAGAACTTTCAATCGGTTCATGACGGTAGTTATGCCTATGGTTTATCTAACCTTGTTAGCAACTACCTATCTCCAACAAGGACTTGGGAAACAGGTCGGAATCTATTTGTTTATCCCTGCATCAGGTTTTGTGATTTTGTCCTTTCTTCGTAAGAAAATCAATGCCCCTAGGCCTTATGAGGAATGGGATATTAAACCCTTACTTGACAGAGATAGTCCTGGTCAGTCTATGCCCAGTCGTCATGTCTTTTCAGCAACCATTATCTCCATGGCTTGCTTGCATGCTAGTCTAACTATGGGGATGATTTGTTTGACCTTATCAGCCTTCTTGGGGCTAGTGAGAGTCTTAGGTGGAGTGCATTTTCCAAAGGATGTAGTAGTTGGTTATGCTTGTGGACTTGTGTGGGGTGTGATTTTCTTTCTATTTTGACCTGTAAGTTAAGATGGTCCTACAACCACTTACGTGCCTAAAGTAACCACTTGCTTTTTTGCTCTTGTTTTCTTATTTTAGCTTTGATATAGTAGAGTCAGAAAGGAGATGGAATGAAGTTACGAATCGAAATTGACAGCAATTTAGAGGAAACTGAAATTGTCATCAAGGCGGCGGCTTTGACAGATGAAATTGCGGATTTACAGCGGCTCTTGCAAGAGTCCAAGTCTCCTCGGTTGATTTTTTACAAGGGGACGGGTGAATATTATCTGGACTTGTCGGAAATTCTTTTCTTTGAGACAGAAGGGAACAAGATTTATGCCCATACCCAGAAAGATGCCTACGAGGTTCGACTTAAACTCTATGAGTTAGAGTCTATCCTGCCCCGTTATTTCAGTCGAGTATCCAAGTCGACCATTGCTAATATTCGGCAAGTTTACTCGGTGGACAAGTCCTTTTCAGGAACGGGCACCATTTCCTTTTATCAAACCCACAAGGAGGTTCATGTCTCACGGCATTACCAATCCCTCCTAAAAGAAAATCTAAGAAACATGAGGTAAGAACATGAAA
>CAURCY010000060.1:0-9999 GCA_963523355.1 uncultured Streptococcus sp. | reverse complement strand
GGTAGTTCTCAGTTATCTTATGTTGATCCAAAAGCGGTTTAGCTGCTAAACGAATCGCCTCCTTCCATCCTAATTTTTTCGAACTAACCTGATAGGTTTCTTTTGTAATTAATTCTTCTAACAATGGTAACATTTCCTTTCTATTCATTTCTTGATAGAGATATCGCTTTAATGCTAATTTCAACTCTAATTCTTGTGTGATTACACTATATCGTCTTACTATACTAATTATCTGATTCAGCTCAATATCTTGATAACCTGTATCCGGAAAATCTTTTGATACCAATTCAACTAATTGAGTTGTTTGTTCTTCAGTCATCATAACGGAAACTAGATAATTTGGCTTCTCTGTCTCTACCTTTATAGTAGAAAAAACCATATCATAGTCACTACTAGTTTTCGCCGGTAAATCGTCAATCTTTGAAGTCCCTATAAATTCAATTTGAGGAAACAATGCTAATAGATTTTCTTTTAACATCAATGAAGAACTAATCCCATTAGGACAAATAATTGCTGCTTTATAACATTTTTGAGGCAAATTGTCTGCTTTCTTTAAATATCCTCCAAAATGGATAACAAAATATGCTGTTTCACTATCAGGTATGGGCTTGTCAATAGCGTCCATCAAGGGAGTCAACGAATCTTTTACTAGTTCAAATAAATCAGGATAATGTTCTTTAACATGCAACACATATTCATTTGAACTAGGTAAGCCGAATTTTAATCTATAGTAAGCCGGTATAAGGTGGCGGCGAAGATTTTCTCTCAATACTTCTCTTTGTTTAAAATGTAACAAAGAAATATCTTCCATTCTACTTATAATAGCCTCTGTTAATTGATTAAAGTAAACCGGAGCAACATCTACTTCACCTTCAAAGCAACTTGATAATAAAACTGTGATATAGCGATAATCATCCTCTGAAAATACCGTATCTATAATTCCCAAATCAACTACTGTATCCAATAAAATAGTCGTTATATCTTGAATAATAGGAGATACTAGTGTCTCTGAAAGACATACTCTTTCAACATCCCTTTGATACCTACATATAATGAATACTAAACCGAAAAGGCAAACTTTTAATTGATTAACAATAGGTACTATCTGTAGCTTTTCATAATAATCTTTAACTACCTGATCAATCAAATCATAAGTTAATGAATACCCCCAACTGGATAAAACATAATCCAACCCCCAAATCCCTATGGAGGATTCCAGCAACTCACTAACCATTTGAAAAGCTAAACGGTGCTTATTCCACTCTGAACCGTGTAAAGTATAACCTTTTGCTCTACTGTACCCTAGCTCCAAATCATTATCTAACATAATCTTTCTTAATGATTGAATATCAGATAAGGTTGTATTCTTACTTACTTTCAAAAAGTCTTGGTAATGATTATTCGATATAAAATCTAATCGGCAAAAGGTGTAAAGATAGATTAATGCTAAGCGAGTCGACTTTGGTAAAACCAATTCATCCGACTTAATAATATCTGTCAAAGACTGCTTCGTACGATTTGATAAACTATAGCGACCTTGTTTTTTATCCAGCACTATCCCTTTATTAGCTAGATAAGGCACTAAATAATCTATTCCTTCTTTGACTTCCTTTATAGGTAAGCTCACCTTAACAGATAATTCATATAATGATAGCTCACAATGATCCATCAAAGTCATCAAAATAACTAGTGCTCTATAATCAAACATTTCTCTTCCTTTCTAACTACAATTATAGTGTAAAAGTTATAAGAATAAAAGAGTATTTCAGCACAATATAATCTCACCTCCTACAAGTAATTATTGGGCTGAAACTTTTTAGTGATTATTTGTCAACTTTCTATTAATTTTTAAAAACAAAATGATATCATTTAGATATCAAATGACAGGAGGTCATTCTTATGACTGAAAACTAATCAATTCAAAAGCAAATGGTGTATTCGCATTGATTCTCATTGAATTAGCGCTCGTTCTTGGTGTCTTTATATTTGTAATGGGCGCTGGTTCGGAAAACATTTTTGGAATTATTATCGGACTTGTACTAATCGTAATTGCAGCACTAGCTCATGTTGGTTTAAAAGTTGTCAAACCTCAAGAAGCTTTGGTTCTAACACTCTTTGGTAACTATACAGGTACTATTAAAGAACCTGGTTTTTACTTTGTCAATCCCTTCAGCGTAGCAGTCAACCCTGCAAACCACACTCGACTTGGACAAAGTGGTGATGTTAGCACAAAATCTCCTTTTTTAGGTTCTAAATCATCAAATGGCAATGATGTAAATCTTGAAATTGGCAAGAAACAGATTTCCCTCAAAGTTATGACCTTGAGCAATTCCCGTCAAAAAATCAATGATTGTCTAGGAAACCCTGTAGAAATCGGTATCGCGGTAACTTGGAGAGTTGTCGATACCGCTAAGGCAGTCTTCAACGTTGATAACTATAAAGAATATCTTTCATTACAATGTGATAGCGCCCTCCGTAATATTGTCCGCATCTATCCTTACGATGTGTCTCCTAATGTAGATACTACGGGTGACGGGCAAGCAGACGAAGGTAGTCTCCGTGGCTCTAGCGAAATTGTGGCTAACCGTATTCGTGAAGAAATCCAAAGTCGTGTTGAGGATGCTGGCTTGGAAATCCTTGAAGCGCGTATTACTTACCTAGCTTACGCTCCAGAAATTGCTGCTGTCATGCTTCAACGCCAACAAGCTTCTGCCATAATTGATGCCCGTAAGATGATTGTGGATGGTGCTGTAGGAATGGTTGAAATGGCACTAGAACGGCTCAATGAAGGGGAATTGGTAGAGCTTGACGAAGAACGAAAAGCTGCCATGGTTTCAAATCTCCTAGTCGTTCTCTGTGGCAATCATGATGCACAACCAATTGTCAACACAGGAAGTCTTTACTAAAGATGGCTGAAGCTAAAAAAAAGCAGATTCCCCTTCGACTCTCAACAAAGTTATACGCTGCACTCGCATCATGGGCAGAAGATGACTTTCGTTCAGTCAATGGGCAAATCGAATATCTCCTCACAGAGTGTGTCAAGCAACGGAAAAAAGACGGAAAATACGTATCAGAAACCATTGACGAACCATTTGAGATTGATATTTAACACCTTTTCTTGTCTGCTATATCAGACAGGAGAATTTTTTCATCTTTTTTTGTCAAGTAACTTTACTTTACAAAAAAAATGTGTTATCCTAGTATGGTTGATGAAAATCAGTAGATTGAATCGAATATAAATACCTAAAGGAGAAATCAAAATGGCAGTACCTGCACGTCGCACTTCAAAAGCGAAGAAAAACAAACGTCGTACACACTACAAAGTAACAGCTCCATCTGTAAACTTTGACGAAACTACTGGAGATTACTCACGTTCTCACCGTGTATCACTTAAAGGATACTACAAAGGACGTAAAATCGCTAAAGCTGCATCAGCTGAATAATAGAAGGGAGATACCATGCGCGTAAATATTACACTTGAACACAAAGAATCTGGTGAACGCTTGTACCTTACTTCTAAAAACAAACGTAACACTCCAGACCGTCTTCAATTGAAGAAATACTCACCAAAACTTCGCAAACACGTTGTGTTTACAGAAGTTAAGTAAGCATTCAATACGAATCAATACAGAAGAAAAACGCTTAATCAGCGTTTTTTCTTTTTGTTAATTTCAGTACATTGCAATAAAAATCAACCGAATGACTACATTTTTTGTGAAATAAAATAGAGGCTCTAATATATAGAAAGAATCTAAAATCCCCTGCAAATCTACATTACAGGGGACTTGTGTATTATTCTTGTACTTCTTTCTGGGCGGCCTTTCCTTGGTCTAGAAGGGCTTGGACGATTTTCTCATCGCGTAGTTTGACAGAATCGTTGATCATTTCTGCGGACTTGACGATGGTTGTTTCTAGTTGGGCACGTTTCTGACGTCCCAATTCAATAGCTGCGACGATACCTTGGTTTTGAGCGACCAGACTTTCAGCCAGTTTTGTAACAGACTCAACAGCGACTGTCGGGCTTTGGGCAATTCTTTCCATCTGCGGAATCACTTCCTTACTGGTTTCAGCTAACATCTGAAGGGCAGCATTATTGGCATTGACAATGGCATCTGCCACGACACCTGATTTCATGGATTGTTGCAAAATACCAAGTTGGGCAATGGAAAGCTTCATTGTGGGAATCGTATTGCGACGAAGCATGCCCAATTTTTGGCGCATATCAGATGACACCTTCACAAGATTACGCATCTGAGGTGTTGTTGCCCAGGCAACATAGAGACGGCTGACATACTCAGTGTGTTGTTGTTCAAGGGTATTAACCACTTCAGCCATGCGGGCCAATTCTTGTGACTTGGTTTGGTATTCTACCGTACTTGTATCGAGTTGGTCAACTTGGGCCTTTAGTTCGGCAGCGCGCTTGCCAGCTTCTGTCTGGCTGGCTTCGATAAAGGAAATCACTCCCACTAGATTTTCAATGGATTTGGTATTGTCCTCAATCAACATCTCAGCAGAGACGATATTTCGAGCTAGCACATCTTCTTGCTTGACCACTGCGGCAGCCATACCATCGAGCTTTTGCTCCACTGTTTTTGAGTCAAAGTAAAATTCTTGTAGCGTATTTTTACTCTTGTTAAACAATCGTTGCAAAAAGTTTGGCTTCTCTTCTAACTCAGCAATTTCAGCGTTCTTGTATTTGACTACAAAGCCTTGCAACTCACGGTTGGTATTCTTGAGAAGATCATCTACTTGGGGAATTTGTAGTTTCTTTTGTTCTGACAAGATACGATTGACCGTATTGTTCACACCTTCGACAGCAGATTGTCCAAAATCTAAGAGAGCATTTTGATTGTTGACAAACTGGTCTACTAACTGGGGCACGTGCGCTTTGATTCCTTCTTGCTGCTCAGGGCTCAACTTTTCAAGGAAGGTCAAGGTCTGGTCTGAGCCAGTATTGGTCTCGATGATTTGGGTTGTTTTATCCACATTAGCTACCGTATTATTGGCAATCTGGTCAATATCAAAATTAAATTCTGTCATGGTTACTCCTTTGTTTCTAACCTATTCTTTACGATCTTTTTCTAGAATACGCAGACTGATATCAAAATCACGCATATCTGTTTCATTGAGTTCTCTCAAGACTTGGTCCAGCTCAAGGTCAAATTGTTCGATGGCTGCTTTAGCTTGCTCTAAGCGTTCTTCTGCCCGATTATAGTTCTTCGGATTGACCTTAATCTTTAAATAGCCTTCTAAAATCGTTTGGAATTTCTCCATTTTCAAACTATGAATGGCCGTCAATTCTTCCTTATCCCCTTCAGCAGAGGTAGCAATCTTGTCTAAAATAGCCTGATGGTCAATGGCAATATTAGCCAAGGTCTGGGACAATTCTGGAGCTAATTCCTCTGGCTCCGCATTTTCAAGATCTACCTGACTTTCTCTATCCAAACGTTCTAGCTGAACATCGATAGTTGCCCGCACTGTACGAACCTTTTTGTCAATACGGTTGTAAACGTCATCATCGATATAGGACTTGAGACGATCCGCCTCCTGATGGATTTCCCGCAGTTCGATTAATACTTGATTGGCCAGACTCTTATAGGACTCTGAGCCTTTTTCTACTAAAATTCCCTCTAATTGCTGAATATCTTTGTCCGCCTGACGAATCCGAGCTTTTAACATCTCAATCCGATCATCGAGAGAACGATCCTGCAAAAGAGGATAGCGCCAACGTTTATAGAGACGATAACCACCATAGCCTAGCAGGACACAAGCCGCAAGTGGAAGAGCATACTGAACCAAAAGGCCCAGTAAGAACAAGAAGCCCCAAAAATAGAGACAGCCTTTCCAAAAACCATTACCCGATTTCATAAACATTCCTTATTTTCAATTTATAAGTCTATTTTAGCACAAAAGAGCAAAATGAGGGCGGAAATCCCCTAGAAAAGAGTTGATTTCTTTGCTGTAGAATGGAGGCTAGTAGCGCGTGGGATAATTTCAGGAAAGCGGACTCAAACCACAAACATACTCTGAGGAATATCAAAATAAAAGCTTGAAATATCGGAGGGGTTGTGTTAGAATTGGATTATAGTGATGATAATTGTCTAACAAGGCAACAAAAAGCCCCAACGTTCCCGCGTTGAGGTTTTTTGGCTTATTGCCCCTTAAAGGTTATTTCTTGCGTGAGTTAAGCCATTTCTCAAACAAGGTTGTCAAAATATTGACTACTAAGGGTGCTAGAAAAATTGTGATGATAATTTCTAACATCGGCAACACCTCCCTTCATTAAATTGAAGGGGCCAAAATATTATATCATACCAGATTTATATCATCAACATCGCGTCATTCTTGGAATAGATAGACTTAGATACACAAATAACCTTACTAACAAATCTCTAAACGAACCCAGAAATCAACATTTTAAGACAAAGCAAAAAGCCCCTAGATTCATAGCTAAGGGCTGATTGACTTGCAAGGATAGGCAGGACTGTCGGGGCTCCTGCATTTCTCGACCCACTTATAAGTGGCGCGTTGGTGACAGATTCTCAACCTCTATCCTTCATATCTTCATTATAGCACTTTTTTCTCAACTTTCAATCTGTGCATCTGAATTTATTGTCTATCTTTTTCTCTAGTGTCCTTCAACCATATTGCACTTCCACCTCACTCATGATTTCCAGCAAAGTTTTCCCGTTAATCTATAAAGAAATTAACTCATCAAAAGATACCACTTTATATTCATTATCTCCAAGTACGACTACAATGTCATAAACAGAATTAGGAAAAATACCACATACTTGACCATTATAATCAAAAGAAGCGTCCCAACCATTGTCATACAATGCTTGTAAATCATCAAATATCGCCATAATATATCTTGATTCTCCTATATAAGATATTCCATAACTTATCCAAAGCCATACGAAAACTTATCTGGCAATTCTTTTCCTAACTTAATACTTTTAGTCAAAGTATCTTTGACAAATGAAGTAAATTGCCCTAAATCATCTCCAACATAGCTATATTCCAAAGTAGTTTTATCGACAGTTGCAATACCTCTACAACCTCCACTCACAATAGAATACTGCCTCTTAGAGGTTCCATCTTCTATTTTGTACATCGTAATAATTTGTTTATCAATCTTTATCATTTTTTATTTATTGTAAAATAAGGTACTGGAATTATTCTTGACTCTCAAAAATATAATTGCAACAAGGTATCGAAATCGTCTTCGAAAACATTTTGACTATTCTGTTTTATTTGCTCAATGATTTTATCCTTTTTATCTCTGTCCAAAGGGAGTGTTTCAAACGCTTCTTCTTTTACTAAGAATTCACCATTTTCTCCCTGGAATTCTTTTGTAATTTTTCTAATATGACTCTCGAAATCGATAAATTGAAGTTCTTCGTCGTTGATGTTATCTTCAATCGCATCTAGCAACAAACTGATTGAAATTTTAATCATCTTTAGATACTTCCCTATGCGTAAATACCGCCTCTTTATTCATCAAGTCGTCCTCAGTGTAGTCAATCGCAAATGTATCTATTTCTAAAATCGATTTAGGTGGAGTTGAATGAATCATAGGGACACTACGTACCCTATACTCTTTTTCTCCAATTCTCACAAAATGATTGATTTTCAAATCTGAAAAATCAGGATTCTCAACAGTAATAGAAACAAGACGATGCGCTATTTTATAAACATCAATTATCTTATTTTTCGTGTTTAACTTATCCATAATTATTATTTTAATACTTATGTTCTTGGCAATCAAAACCTATTTTAGATTTAATACTATCAAATAAATCTAAAATAGATTGTGGAGTGTCTTTCTTAAATGATACAGTAGGTTTATCCTGGTCTGGATAAACTTGGTCAACCCACTCATGAATTTGATTATAAAAAATCAACAGCTCTTTGCTTGGTGGTATCATCATATCTAGAACGAAACCTCCTTTACTTTAACTTCATTATAAACTTTCCTATTCTAATATTCAATCAACAAGAGACCATTACGATAGCTTTTTAGAAAATGGTAAGTATCCTTTGCTGTCTCTTTAATTCTCATGATTTGATTTCTTATACTCAATGAAAATCAAAGAGCAAACTAGGCAGCTAATCACAGGCTGTGCTTGAGTTCAGCCGGCAAGAAACTAGCACGGTCAAACGTGCTTTTTTTATTACCTAATAATACTATCATACTACATCTGGAATACACACTCAATTATTAGCAATCCCCTTCTATTTGCAGTATAATGATGAAAAAGTGGGTTAATATTGACGGTTCACCGAAAGACTGGTTTGGCGAGTTTATGGAGGAGGGATTTATATGGATAGATCAAAAAAGACTTGGGAAATTGATGGATATTTATGGCTACATTGCCCTGTTTGCGGAACTGAAGTTATGGACTATGATATCTGTGACGTCTGTCGTTGGCAAAATACAGGTATTATAAATATAGACGGTGGTCCGAATAAAATGACTCTAGCTGAAGCCAAAGAAGCTTACGCAAGGAGAAAAATCGTAAAAATTCGAGAATTTGATACAGTGTTGTTAAAAAACGGTCAAACGGCGACAATTGTCGAAAAGTTAAGTGAAGATACTTTTATTGCTGACATAGGAGATTCCCCGAAAGACTGGGATAGCATTACAATTACAATCAATGATATTGAAAAAGTAGTGTATTGAAATAGCTAATATATTTGTATAGTGTTGGGAGTAACCTTAAATGAATAAGACTGGAAAAGAGAATTTAATCATTATTAACGGTAGCGAATATGTCCATTGTCCAGTATGTGGTACTGTTACAGCAGTATATGATATCTGTGATGTTTGTCAATGGCAAAATACAGGAGAAACTAATATAGATGGTGGTCCTAATAAAATGACACTTGCGGAGGCTAAAGAAGCGTATGTTAAGGGAATTCCAATAATATAACAGACTATAGTAGCACGAAAGGAGAGACTGATGGAACTTAGAAAATTTAATAACAAGGTTGTCAGAATCACCGATATTGACGGCCAAATATTTAAAGGTGTAGCTCTTTACGAAGACAAAGATGTCTATGATGAAGAACTTGATGGATTATCCGTTAATTCTGGAACCAGATGGATTAAGCTCTTTAAAAATGAAATCAAGGAAATTGAAATTACTGATAAAATCAACCAGTACCTCATATAACTGAAATAGCTTTAATCTATCTATAAATCGTCTTGCGAATATCTTACGTCCTACATCATACAATCACTTATCTTCAAGTCTAAGTCTAGTCTCTGAATTGCTTTATCAAAATTTTTAATGCTTTTTAGTTTCTTTTCTACTTGGTTAGTGGTCACACTGGTATTCCTTATAGTATAATTAGTTTAAAGAGAAGTGAGGTAGAAATGATAGTGTCGCTACGCAACTTCATAGTTTGAGATGACGGGACAGGCACACCGTCCACTACTCTTGAGCGCTTAGATTATTCTAGGTGCTTTTTTATTTTCTCTTGGTTCACTCTTACTTCAAGACTACTCTCATACCACTAAATAAGCAATTAAGAAGAGTTTTATCTCTCCTATCTCCTTGTCATTCTACGAGCAACTAAGGCAAGTTATTGCTTTGCTTATCTGCTTATCATTTTGTAAGCATCAAATTTAAAATGATAGACGTTTAAACTTCTCTGATTCCCTCAATACCCAAACAATAAAACACTAGCCACTCGTTTAAACACACGTTTCAAACATGCTGGTGTACCTAATATTGGTTTCCACGGTTTTAGACACACACACGCTAGTCTTTTGCTAAACTCTGGAATACCGTATAAAGAATTGCAACACCGTCTAGGTCATTCTACACTAGCTATGACTATGGACACTTACAGTCATCTCTCCAAAGAAAAAGAAAAAACAGCCGTCTCATTTTATGAGAAAGCTGTGAGTTCGTTATAAGTGATGACAAAAATGATGACAAACCCAGAAATCAACATTTTAAGACAAAGCAAAAAGCCCACTGTTGTAGG
>CAURCY010000059.1:0-10004 GCA_963523355.1 uncultured Streptococcus sp. | reverse complement strand
AGTCCTGTGACATACGAACCATGGCATCATAGATAGAACTGTCACCGTGTGGGTGAAAATTCCCCATGATATTCCCGACAGACTTGGCCGACTTACGGTAACTTTTGTCAAAGGTATTACCATCCTTATTCATCGAATAAAGAATGCGGCGCTGAACCGGCTTCAAGCCATCACGAATGTCTGGCAAAGCCCGGTCTTGAATAATGTACTTAGAGTAGCGACCAAAGCGCTCTCCCATGATATCCTCCAGGGACATGTTTTGAATGTTACTCATATAGGATACAGAGCCCGTAAAATACCAAGTGAAAATAGAAAATTCTTGAAGTAAGCAAGCTCACAAGAGAATTTATCTTTTTCACCTAGCATTTAGGGCGTGTTCAACTCCTTTCAAACAATGTAGAGTAGGTTTTTACAGAAAAGGTTTTCAGTTAAGATATAAAGGGACGATTTGGCTTGCCAAAAATGTCTGTAGAAAAATAGAAAATCGATGTAGGGCTCGATGAAGTCAAGACGATTTGACTTTTTCCGAATAAAATTAGTCCCGTGTTCAGTTACTACAAATAACCAAACGACCCTTTCTGTAGTTTAATCTTTTAAATTAAGGTCTTTAGTTAGTAGTTAGCGATTAAGAAGTCTCTCCTTAGCATACTCAATCATCTTCTCAGCAGTTACTTTGTCATAGTGGAAGCCGGTTTTAAGAGAGAAGGCCTGCGCTTCTTTATGGAAAAAGTTCATGGTAGCGAAGAGAGACTTGGTGAGGCTTTTCTGGTCAAAAAAGTCAAGCAAGGCTGTAAATTCTTTCTCTTTCTCAGCAGGCAAATAGTTAAAGAGGTACTTGTAGTTCTTGCCGACGTCGACTCTTCCCCTGTCACTTGCGACCTGCCAAGCCAAAATCTTTAGGAATTCTTGTTGACAAATACCATAAAGATGGTCGGTCGCGTAGATGAGCTGGTTCCGACAAATCCCTTTGACAACGTAGGCCGACACCCACCAAAACTCATTGCAGACTCTTTCAAAATCCTTTTCAGTAGCTGAATTTGTCCAGTAACGCTCTAGATTTTGCGAATAGGGTTCAAATAAATGTTCTGGGTCTTCAAAAACAGTGAATCCAGCCTCGCTATCCACCCACTCTTGAATGTGGTCTTTAGGGCAGAGAGTCAAATCAATGCGATTGCCATCTTCAAAGAGCATGAGAAATAGACGGCGATGACCAAAACCAACTTCTTGCTCAATAATGCGCTTCCCAAACAGGTCCAGCCAAGAAAGGTCACTCGTTAGATTGTCTATGTCATCTACTACATAGACAAGATCATAGTCTTGAAATTCATCTTGTGGTGCTTGTGAATTTGTCCGTGAACCAGACATAGCTACGGCCTCGACTTGAAGCGTTTTTGCGGTCTGAAAAATTAAATCAAGTATTTCGGGTTCTGTTCTCATGTTTATCATTTCTTTGTTTATTATAAAAATAAAATAAGGGATCTGATAGTAAAATTAAATATTGTCTATAATTGAGGATTTAAAATATTTTGATAATTCCCACTTATAAAGATTTGACTGATAATAATCTAATTTATTGACTTAAATTAATCCTTGTGACTGTCGCCATTCATCATAAGCTTCGATATCTGTTTTTACCATTGATAAACAAAGTCCAATTACTGCCACATCATCCAAATAACCAGCAAACGGTATGAAATCTGGGAATATATCAATTGGAGATACAAAATAAATTAATGAACTTAAAACAGCCAGAATAGTTCCATAAGGTACTGTAGTATATTTACCCTCTACATAATTTTTTACCAAAGATATCATAACAGGGATTACTGTAAATTTTTCTCCAACCAAAGGTATCTCTTTAATTTTTAGTTCTAAACGTTGCAAAAAATTATCTAATTCATCTTTATCATTTAATAAAGCTTCAGATTGCCCATATCCACTTTCAAGAGCTTCTTTTACTTGATCTTCAGACAGATTATTTGACATTATTGTTCTCCTTTTTGGATCTTTTAAAACACTGTCGCTTCTTCCAGAGTAAATTTAACATTATCCTCAATCCACTTACGTCGTGGTTCGACCTTATCACCCATTAGGACATTGACGCGGCGTTCGGCGCGGGCTAGGTCTTCGATTGTGACACGGATAAGGGTACGAGTTTCTGGATTCATGGTTGTTTCCCAGAGCTGGTCCGCATTCATCTCACCAAGACCTTTATAACGTTGGAGTGTAGCACCTTTACCAAACTGCTTGCGGAGTTCTTCTAGCTCTCCATCCGTCCAAGCGTAGGCTACTTCTTCTTTCTTGCCTTTACCTTTTGACATCTTGTAAAGAGGCGGAAGGGCGATGTAGACATGACCTGCCTCAACTAGGGGACGCATGTAGCGGTAGAAAAATGTCAAGAGTAAAGTCTGAATGTGGGCACCGTCGGTGTCCGCATCGGTCATGATAATGATCTTATCATAGTTGGTATCTTCAATAGAGAAGTCTGCTCCAACACCTGCACCGATGGTATAAATCATGGTATTGATTTCCTCATTTTTTAGGATATCCGCTATCTTGGCCTTGGCTGTATTGATAACCTTACCACGAAGAGGTAGAATAGCCTGGAACTTGCGGTCACGGCCTTGTTTGGCAGAACCTCCGGCAGAGTCCCCCTCAACCAGATAGAGTTCATTCTTAGCAGGATTCTTAGACTGGGCTGGGGTCAATTTACCAGAAAGTAAGCCCTTGTCTTTCTTATTCTTTTTGCCATTTCGGCTCTCATCACGCGCCTTACGTGCTGCTTCACGGGCATCACGAGCCTTGATAGCTTTACGAATCAGATTAGACGCTAGTTCTCCATTTTCCATAAGGAAGAAGGTCAACTTATCCGCCACAATGCCATCCACAACTGGGCGAGCTAGTGGACTTCCTAGTTTGTCCTTGGTCTGTCCTTCAAACTGGAGGTGTTCTTCAGGAACCAAGATAGAAAGAACGGCCGCTAGTCCCTCACGATAGTCTGAACCTTCAAGGTTTTTATCTTTTTCCTTGAGAAGCCCCGTCTTACGCGCATAGTCATTCATGACCTTAGTGATAGCAGACTTGAGTCCTGTCTCATGTGTTCCACCGTCCTTGGTACGAACGTTATTAACAAAGGACAGAATGTTATCTGAAAATCCATCATTGTACTGGAGAGCTACTTCCACTTGGAAACCATTATCTTCCCCTTCAAAGTAAAGAACTGGCGTTAAGGTCTCCTTGTCTTCGTTCAGATAAGAAACAAAATCTTGTACCCCATTCTCATAGTGGAATTCAATCGCTTCATCTGTTCGCTTATCTGTCAGAGACAAGGTCACATTTTTCAAGAGAAAGGCTGACTCATTGAGGCGTTCTGAAATGGTATTGTACTTGAAGTCTGTCGTAGAAAAGATAGTCGCATCCGGCATGAAGGTGACTTTGGTACCTGTCTTAGACTTGGGTGCTGTACCGATTTTCTTTAAGGTCGTAACAGGTTTTCCACCATTTTCAAAACGTTGCTTATAGATTGCCCCGTCACGGGTAATTTCAACTTCCAGCCAACTTGAAAGAGCGTTAACAACGGAAGAACCCACCCCGTGGAGACCACCAGATGTCTTGTAGCCGCCCTGACCGAATTTCCCTCCGGCGTGAAGAATGGTAAAGATAACCTCAACTGTTGGGATTCCCATCGCGTGCATTCCTGTCGGCATCCCACGTCCGTGGTCTTGAACCGTTAAACTGCCGTCTTTATTAATGGTCACATCAATACGGTCACCAAATCCAGACAAGGCCTCATCGACAGCATTATCGACGATTTCCCAGACGAGGTGGTGGAGCCCAGCGCCATCGGTCGATCCGATATACATCCCTGGACGTTTTCGGACCGCATCCAACCCTTCTAGCACCTGAATGGCATCATCATTATAATTGTTAATATTGATTTCCTTTTTTGACACAAGGAACCTCCTATTCGTTCATCTTTACTATTCTACAGGTTTTCCAAGGATTTTGCAAAATTTTTCTTTCTCCGGTGTGACAATTTCAGAAGAGATTCTCTGCCTTTCTTCTCCATTTCATGATATAATAGGAGTATGATTACAATAGTTTTATTAATCCTAGCCTATCTGCTGGGTTCGATTCCGTCTGGTCTCTGGATTGGACAAATTTTCTTTCAGACAAATCTGCGTGAACACGGTTCTGGAAATACTGGAACGACCAATACTTTCCGCATTTTAGGCAAGAAAGCTGGTATGGCGACCTTTGTGATTGACTTTTTCAAAGGAACCCTAGCAACGCTTCTTCCAATTATGTTTCATCTGCAAGGCGTTTCGCCTCTTATCTTTGGACTTTTAGCTGTCATTGGCCATACCTTTCCTATCTTTGCAGGATTTAAGGGAGGCAAGGCTGTCGCAACTAGTGCTGGAGTGATTTTCGGATTTGCGCCTATCTTCTGCCTCTACCTTGCGGTTGTTTTCTTTGGAACCCTCTATCTTGGTAGTATGATTTCGCTATCTAGTGTCACAGCATCTATCGCGGCTGTCATCGGAGTTCTACTCTTTCCACTTTTTGGTTTTATCCTGAGTAACTATGACCCTCTCTTCATCGCTATTATCCTAGCTCTTGCTAGCTTGATTATCATTCGTCATAAGGATAATATCACACGTATCCAGAATAAGACTGAAAATCTTGTTCCTTGGGGATTAAACTTAACCCATCAAAATTCTAAAAAATAAACGCCAGTTTGAACAGAACTGACGTTTTTTGTATGCTTATTTTGATTTGATATAGTTGATACCATCTGCTTTTGGTGCGACTGCTTTTCCAAAGAAGGCTGCCAAGACAAGAATTGTCAAAACATAAGGTGCGATTTGAAGATAAACCGCAGGCACTCCTTGTAGGAATGGCAATTGAGAACCGATAACAGCCAAACTTTGTGAAAGTCCGAAGAATAGACTAGAAAGCATGGCTCCGATTGGATTCCATTTTCCGAAAATCATCGCAGCAAGAGCGATAAATCCAGGTCCAACAATAGTTGTTACTGAGAAGTTAACTGAGATGGATTGAGCATAAATCGCTCCACCAATTCCACCTAGGAAACCTGAAATGATAACCCCTAAATATCTCATTTTGTAGACATTGATTCCCAAGGTATCCGCTGCTTGAGGATGTTCACCTACAGAACGAAGACGAAGACCAAAGCGAGTCTTAAAGAGGATAAACCAAGCAAGGAATGAGAAGGCAATCGCGATATAACCTAGCAGACTTGTTGACTTGAAGAAGATATCACCGATAACTGGGATATTTGCCAAGACTGGGAAATCAAAGCGTCCAAAAGTCTGACTTAGGTTGTCGGTTTGTCCTTTGTTATAAAGGACTTTCACTAAGAAAACAGCCAAGGCAGGCGCCATCAAGTTCAATACCGTACCGCTGACAACATGGTCTGCACGGAAATGAACCGTCGCTGCTGCGTGGATGATAGAGAAGAGGCCTCCAACCAATCCTGCTACAAGCAAGGATAGCCATGGAGTTGCTGCTCCAAATTGTTCTGCAAATTCAAGGTTAAAGACAACTCCAGAAAAGGCACCCATAACCATAATTCCTTCAAGGCCGACGTTTACCACACCACCACGTTCAGAGAAAACACCACCGATACTTGTAAAGATGAGGGGTGCTGAGTAAATCAGCATAGAAGACACCAAGAGGGTGAGCAAGGTTGTAATAGACATCTTTACTTACCTCCTTTAACTTGTTTTTTCGGTTTGACAAAGCGTTCGATAAGGTAATGAACACTGACAAAGAAGATAATAGACGCTGTTACAATGCTGACAAGCTCAGACGGTACCTGCGCCGCATTCATACCAGGGGCTCCAACTTGGAGAACACCAAATAGGAAGGCTGCAAAGAGAATACCAATTGGTGAGTTGGCCGCAAGCAGACTAACCGCCATCCCGTTAAACCCGACAGCTAATGATGCCCCTTGAACATAGACATTCTGGAAGGTTCCAAGCCCTTCAACAGCACCACCAAGACCTGCCAAGGCACCTGAAATAATCATTGATAGTATGATAGTCCGTTTTGCAGAAATACCAGCGTATTCTGAAGCATGTGGATTAAGACCAACCGCACGGATTTCAAAACCAAGAGTTGTTTTCTTGAGCATGAACCAAATGACTGCAACGGCAATGATGGCAAAGAAAATACCAATATTCATCCGCGAATTACCAGTCAACTCAGACAACCAAGGTGTCTGATAGGTTGCATTAGCCCCAACACGAATGGTCGAATCTGTACTTTGCATGAAGTCTTTAGGAAAGGCATGGATAAAGGCATTTCCTACATACAAGACAATGTAGTTCATCATGATGGTTACGATAACCTCTGATGTCCCTAGATAAGCTCTAAGTATACCTGGAATCGCTCCGACAATCCCACCAGCAATCAAGGCAATCACGATAGTTGCTAGAATCATCAAGGGACGTGGCATATCTGGATGCGACAAGGCAAACCAACCACTGAGAATCCAACCTGCCAAAGCCTGACCAGGAAGCCCGACGTTAAAGAAACCAGCACGACTGGCAACGGCAAAACCAAGACCAATCAAGACCAAAGGCCCCATAGCACGGAAGATTTCCCCAATCCCGCGTAGACTACCAAAGGCTGTATAGAACAATTCTTCGTAGCCCCAAATAGCATCATAACCGAAGATCCACATAACAATGGCTCCGAGTAAAATTCCTAGGAAGACAGAAATCAAGGGAACCGAAATTTGTTGTAATTTTTTAGACATCACTCTTCTCCTTTCCCAAGTTTCCACCCGCCATCAAGACACCTAGTTCTTGTTTATTGGTTGTTTCTGGTGATACAATACCTTGAATCTTACCATCGTGGATAACGGCAATACGGTCTGAGACGTTTAAAATCTCATCCAACTCAAAGCTGACAACAAGGACAGCCTTACCATTATCACGCTCTTCAATCAAGCGCTTGTGGATATATTCAATGGCACCGACATCCAGCCCACGAGTTGGCTGGCTGACGATAAGGAGATCAGGATCTCGATCAATTTCACGAGCAATAATTGCTTTTTGTTGATTTCCTCCTGAAAGTGCAGCTGCAGGAACAATTTCACTAGCAGCACGAACATCAAACTCTTCCATTAGCTTTTTAGCATAAGAAGTAATATTTGAATAGTTCAAAATTCCATTTTTACTATGTGGTTCTTTATAGTAGGTTTGAAGGGCAATATTTTCAGAAATCATCATTTCCAAAATCAAGCCATCACGGTGACGGTCTTCTGGAACGTGCCCAACACTTAACTCTGTAATCTGACGTGGGTGCAAGCCTACAATTGAATCTCCTTTTAGCTCAATGCTACCAGATTCAACCTTGCGAAGACCTGTGATGGCTTGAATCAGTTCAGACTGACCATTTCCATCAATCCCCGCAATACCAACAATCTCTCCAGCACGAACATCCAAGGACAGATTTTTCACAGCTGGGACACCACGGTTTTCATTGACCACCAAGTCTTTAATAGACAAGACCACTTCTTTGGGTTGAGAGACTTGTTTCTCTGTTTTAAAGGAAACAGAACGTCCTACCATCATTTCTGCCAAATCAGCATTGGTAGCCCCTGCAATTTCGACTGTTTCAATTGATTTCCCACGACGGATAACTGTAACGCGGTCAGAAACTGCGCGAATCTCGTCCAACTTGTGGGTAATCAAGATAATTGATTTTCCTTCTTTGACAAGATTTTTCATAATAGCCATCAACTCATCAATTTCTGATGGAGTCAAAACAGCCGTTGGTTCGTCAAAGATAAGGATATCAGCCCCCCGATAAAGGGTTTTTAAAATTTCTACACGTTGTTGGGCTCCAACTGAGATGTCTGCCACCTTGGCAGAAGGGTCAACAGCTAAGCCATAACGTTCAGAAAGAGCCTTGATTTCTTTGCTAGCTCCAGCGATATCTAGCACACCATTTTTAGTCAATTCACTACCTAAAATGATATTTTCAGCCACTGTGAAAGCTTCTACCAACATAAAGTGCTGGTGAACCATTCCAATTCCTAAGCTAGCCGCTTTTGATGGTGAGTCGAGGTTGACAACTTGACCGTTGACCACAATTTCACCACTAGTTGGTTCAAGAAGCCCTGCTAACATGTTCATGAGCGTGGACTTACCAGCCCCATTTTCTCCTAAAAGTGCATGAATTTCACCTTTTCGTAGGTGCAGGTTGATTTTGTCGTTGGCAACAAATTCACCAAACACCTTGGTAATATCACGCATCTCAATGACATTTTCGTGTGCCATGTGCTCTTCCTTTCAGAGTCTTATTTTATTTCAATAAAACTTGCTAGTTTCTCTAGTAGCAAGCTTTACTGAGACAAAATGACTTTGTCTCAACTCTTAAAAAAGCGGCCGAGGGCCGCTTCCTAAGAAATGACTTCCATCCATTATTTTGCAGGAACTTTTACGCTTCCATCAAGGATTTTAGCTTTAGCATCTTCGACAGCTTTTTTACCTTCTTCTGAAAGGTTTGTTACTACCAAGTCAACCCCTTTATCTTTCAATGAGTAAACGATCACTTGACCGCCAGGGAATTCACCTTTTTCTGCCTTGTTAGAAATATCTTTTACAGTTGTACCAACTTGTTTCAAAGTAGATACAAGAACAAAGTTTGATTCTTTACCATCTTTAGAAGTGTATTTACCTTCTGCTTCTTGGTCACGGTCAACACCGATAACCCAAACTTTTTCATTTTCAGGACGGCTTTCGTTGAGTGATTTTGCTTCTGCAAAGACACCTGCACCTGTACCACCAGCTACTTGGTAAACAACGTCTGCACCAGCTGCGTATTGTGCCGCTGCAATTGTTTTACCTTTGGCATTATCACCAAATGAACCAGCATAGTCAACTTGTACTTTGATAGATGAATCTACTGAGGCAACACCTGCCTTGAAACCAGCTTCAAAACGAGAGATAACTTCTGACTCCATACCACCTACAAAACCAACTTGTTTTGTCTTAGTTGTTTTTGCTGCAGCCACACCTGCGAGGTAAGCAGATTCATTATCAGCAAATGTTACACTAGCAACATTCTTTTTATCTTTAATCACATCATCAATCAAAACATAGTTCAAATCAGTGTGCTCTTCTGCTGCATCTTTAACTGCATTGTGAAGGGCAAAACCAACACCGAAGATTAGGTTGTAACTTCCAGCCGCTTGTTGCAAGTTGTTAGCGTAGTCAGCTTCACTTGTTGATTGGAAGTAAGTGAAACCGTTATCTTTTGAAAGATTATGTTCTTTACCCCAGTCTTGCAAACCTTCCCAAGCTGATTGGTTGAATGATTTGTCATCAACACCACCAGTATCAGTGACGATTGCTGCTTTTGTCTTCACATCAGAAGATGAAGCTGCGTTACGAGAAGAGCGGTTACCACATGCAGCAAGTCCAACTGCTGCTACTGCAACTAGACCAAGGCCTAGCCATTGTTTCTTGTTCATTACTGAACCTCCTAAATAAGATGTGCAACGATGTTGCAAGTATGGATTGGTTGGCCACAAGGACCGTGCCACTCAGAGAGCGACTCAGACTAGTTTAAGTCTGTAAAAGAGTATGGAAGTAATTCCCCGACCGTCATCTCGACCGTCGATTTATCTTTTGCGACTAAGGTCACTTTTAGATCTTGTTCAAAAAATTCGACCATTACTTGGCGACAAGCGCCACATGGTGAAATTGGTTTTTCAGTCTGTCCATAGACAATCAATTCTGAAAACTCTCTTTGACCTTCAGAAACTGCTTTAAAAATCGCCGTACGCTCTCCACAGTTGGTCAAAGGATAGCTAGCATTTTCGATATTCACTCCCGTGTAAACATTTCCGTCTTTGGCTACTAAAACTGCTCCGATAGGAAAGTGAGAATAGGGCACATAGGCTTTCTTGCTTGTTTCAATTGCTAGTTCAATCAACTCAGTAGTCGCCATCAGCCAATTCTCCTTTT
>CAURCY010000058.1:0-10016 GCA_963523355.1 uncultured Streptococcus sp. | reverse complement strand
TGGCCATGTGTGTCAATGATATCATCGCTGCAGGTGCGGAGCCCCTCTATTTCCTCGACTACGTCGCGACAGGGAAGAATGAACCAGCTAAGCTAGAACAAGTGGTTGCTGGTGTGGCAGAAGGTTGTGTGCAGGCAGGCGCTGCCCTCATCGGTGGGGAAACGGCTGAAATGCCTGGCATGTACGGCGAAGATGACTATGACTTGGCTGGTTTTGCGGTCGGTGTGGCTGAAAAATCTCAAATCATTGACGGTTCAAAGGTGGCAGAAGGAGATATTCTTCTCGGACTTGCTTCAAGTGGGATTCATTCCAATGGTTACTCTCTTGTCCGTCGTGTCTTTGCGGATTACACAGGTGAGGAAATCTTGCCAGAATTGGAAGGCAAGCAACTCAAGGAAGTTCTTCTTGAGCCAACTCGTATCTATGTCAAGGCTGTCTTACCACTCATAAAGGAAGGGTTGGTCAACGGCATTGCCCATATCACAGGTGGTGGCTTTATCGAAAATGTCCCTCGTATGTTTGCGGATGACCTAGCTGCTGAAATTGATGAAAGCAAAGTTCCAGTGCTTCCGATTTTCAAAGCCCTTGAGAAATACGGTCAGATCAAACACGAAGAAATGTTTGAAATCTTCAATATGGGTGTGGGACTTATGCTAGCAGTTAGCCCTGAAAATGTAAGTCGTGTCAAGGAATTGTTGGATGAACCAGTCTATGAAATTGGTCGTATCGTCAAGAAAGAAAACGAAAGTGTCATCATCAAATGAAAAAAATAGCGGTTTTTGCCTCTGGTAATGGCTCAAATTTTCAGGTGATAGCGGAACAATTTCCAGTAGAGTTTGTCTTTTCAGACCATCGTGACGCCTATGTGCTCGAACGTGCAGACAAGCTCGGCGTTCTGTCCTATGCTTTTGAACTCAAGGAGTTTGACAACAAGGCAGACTACGAAGCAGCCCTTGTCGAACTCTTGGAAGAGCACCAGATTGACTGGGTTTGTCTAGCAGGCTACATGAAAATTGTTGGGCCTACTTTACTAGCAGCTTATGAAGGTCGGATTATCAACATTCATCCAGCATACTTGCCAGAATTTCCAGGAGCTCATGGGATTGAGGATGCTTGGAATGCTGACGTGGATCAGTCTGGTGTGACCATTCACTGGGTGGATTCGGGTGTGGATACAGGAAAGGTTATCAAACAAGTGCGTGTGCCACGGCTGGCTGATGATACGATTGAAAGTTTTGAAACTCGGATTCATGAGGCAGAGTACAAGTTGTATCCAGAGGTTCTGGATAGCTTGGGAGTTGCACGAAAATAAGATCGAAGTCAAGTTTTGATTGCGCAATCTTGCTGGGAGAAAAAATGATTGAACTGAAATTAGTAGATGAGAGCAGTTTTCAGGCAGTGCTGGATTTGAAAATATCTGAAGCTGATGAACGAGCACGTTTCGTGGCTCCAAATGTACGCTCTTTAGCTGATGCATGGCTCTACCGGAAAAACGAAGATGTGTTTCCGATGGCGATCTATTGGGATAAGCAAGTGGTTGGCTTTCTCCTGCTGGAAATAGACAAGGATGAAGCGGAATACTTTATCTGGCGGATAATGATTGGCCAACAGTACCAAGGAAGAGGTTATGGACGAAAAGCTGTGGAAGTTCTGATCAAAAAGGCTCAGATGGATAGCACTTGCAATCATATTATCGCAGATTATGTGGTTGGAAATGAAAAAATGAAGCACCTGTTGACTAGTTTGGGTTTTCAGGAAACAGGATTTATAGAAGAAAATAACGAAGTCGCTATGCGCTTGGACCTAAAGAAAGAGGAATAGAATGACGAAAAAAGCTTTAATCAGCGTCTCAGATAAAGCGGGCATTGTTGAATTTGCCCAAGAACTCAAAAAACTTGGTTGGGAGATTATCTCGACAGGTGGGACCAAGGTTGCCCTTGATAATGCTGGGGTGAAGACCATTGCCATCGATGATGTGACTGGTTTTCCAGAGATGATGGATGGCCGTGTCAAGACCCTTCATCCAAATATCCACGGGGGACTTTTGGCTCGTCGTGACTTGGATAGTCACTTGGAAGCAGCTAAGGAGAACCAGATTGAGCTCATTGATCTTGTTGTGGTAAACCTTTACCCATTTAAGGAAACCATCCTCAAACCAGACGTGATTTACGCTGATGCGGTGGAGAATATCGATATCGGCGGGCCATCTATGCTTCGTTCAGCAGCGAAAAATCATGCCAGTGTTACAGTTGTGGTAGATCCTGCTGACTACGCTGTGGTTTTGGACGAGTTGTTAGCCAATGGTGAAACGACTTATGAAACTCGCCAACGTTTGGCAGCCAAGGTTTTCCGTCATACAGCGGCTTATGACGCCTTGATTGCAGAGTATTTCACAGCTCAAGTGGGGGAAAGCAAACCTGAAAAGCTCACTTTGACCTATGACCTCAAACAAGCTATGCGTTACGGTGAGAACCCTCAACAAGACGCGGACTTCTACCAAAAAGCCTTGCCGACTGACTACTCGATTGCTTCAGCGAAACAGCTCAACGGGAAAGAATTGTCATTTAATAATATCCGTGACGCTGATGCGGCCATTCGTATCATCCGTGATTTTAAAGACCGTCCAACCGTTGTGGCTCTCAAACACATGAACCCATGTGGAATTGGTCAAGCTGATGATATCGAAACAGCTTGGGACTACGCTTATGAGTCTGACCCAGTTTCTATCTTTGGTGGTATCGTCGTTCTCAACCGTGAGGTGGATGCTGCGACAGCTGAGAAGATGCACGGCGTTTTCCTTGAAATCATTATCGCACCAAGCTATACCGATGAGGCGCTAGCCATTTTGACCAATAAAAAGAAAAACTTGCGTATCCTTTCCTTGCCATTTGATGCTCAAGAGGCTAGCGAAGTGGAAGCAGAATACACAGGCGTAGTAGGTGGACTTCTGGTGCAAAACCAAGACGTGGTCAAGGAAAGCCCAGCTGACTGGCAAGTGGTGACCAAACGCCAACCAACTGAGACAGAAGCGACAGCTCTTGAGTTTGCTTGGAAGGCTATCAAGTATGTCAAATCAAACGGTATCATCGTGACCAACGACCATATGACACTTGGTGTTGGCCCAGGTCAAACCAATCGTGTGGCTTCAGTCCGTATTGCCATTGACCAAGCTAAAGACCGTCTGGACGGCGCTGTGCTTGCTTCTGATGCCTTCTTCCCATTTGCGGATAACGTGGAAGAAATCGCCAAAGCAGGTATCAAGGCCATCATCCAGCCAGGTGGGTCTGTCCGTGATCAGGAATCAATTGAAGCTGCTGACAAATACGGCTTGACTATGGTCTTCACAGGAGTGAGACATTTTAGACATTAAGAACGTTAAAGGGAAGAAAACAGTTTCTTTCCTTTTTTTGCGTAAAAACGCGGAGTGAAACAAGATTAAAACGAACGTTTGTGATATAATATTAGTAAATAATTCGCAAAAGAGGTTGAGAGATGAAGCTGTTAGTTGTCGGTTCGGGTGGTCGTGAACATGCGATTGCTAAGAAGTTGCTTGAGTCAAAAGAAGTAGAAAAGGTTTTTGTTGCTCCTGGGAATGATGGGATGACTCTGGATGGTTTGGAATTGGTAAATATCTCTATTTCCGAACATTCTAAATTGATTGAGTTTGCAAAAGCCAATGATATCGCTTGGTCCTTTATCGGGCCAGATGACGCTCTTGCGGCTGGGATTGTGGATGATTTTAACAAAGCTGGGCTCAAAGCCTTTGGTCCGACAAGATTGGCAGCAGAGCTGGAGTGGTCCAAGGATTTTGCCAAGGAAATCATGGTCAAATACGACGTTCCGACAGCAGCCTACGGCACATTTTCAGATTTTGAGGAAGCCAAGGCTTATATCGAGGAGAAAGACGCTCCTATCGTCGTTAAGGCAGATGGTTTGGCACTTGGGAAGGGTGTCGTCGTTGCCGAGACGGTTGAGCAAGCAGTAGAAGCCGCTCACGAGATGCTCTTAGACAATAAATTCGGTGATTCAGGTGCGCGTGTGGTTATCGAGGAATTCCTTGACGGGGAGGAGTTCTCTCTCTTTGCCTTTGTCAATGGTGACAAGTTCTACATCATGCCAACGGCTCAGGATCACAAGCGTGCCTACGATGGCGACAAAGGTCCTAACACTGGTGGGATGGGTGCCTATGCGCCAGTTCCACACTTACCACATAGTGTAGCTGATATAGCGGTCGACACCATTGTCAAGCCAGTCCTCGAAGGGATGATTAAAGAAAGTCGCCCTTATCTGGGTGTCCTTTACGCAGGGCTTATCTTGACAGCTGATGGACCTAAGGTCATCGAGTTTAACGCTCGCTTTGGAGATCCTGAAACTCAGATTATTCTACCTCGTTTGACATCTGATTTTGCACAAAATATCACGGATATTTTGGATGGCAAAGAGCCAGCCATCACTTGGACGGACAAGGGTGTGACTCTGGGTGTGGTTGTCGCATCCAATGGTTACCCGATAGACTATGAAAAAGGTGTCAAGTTGCCAGCCAAGACAGAAGGCGACATTATCACCTATTATGCAGGGGCTAAGTTTGCGGAAAATAGCAGAGCACTGCTATCAAACGGTGGACGTGTTTATATGCTCGTTACCACAGCCGATACCGTCAAAGAAGCCCAAAACATTATCTACAGAGAACTCAATAAACAAAACACAGAAGGCCTCTTTTGCCGAAAAGATATCGGAAGCAAGGCGATAAAATAAACCAGAAAAGAGATTTTTCATGAATTTTTCGACAGAAAATATAGCAATTATCACTAGTTTTTTAACTGCTTTCATTGCAATTTGTCAAGCAATGTTTTCAGTAAGATCATTCTATAAAAACAGGTTGGATAAAATTGTAATACTTAGATATGAGAAGCTTTATGATTTTTATCAATCTTATCTTCAAGAATTTTCTAAATTAGACATAAGTAATCCATCTAAAACGGCTATATATTCAAGAAAGCGATATGATGCTATAAAATTTTTACTGGATGAAGAATTTAGAATAGATGATTCATATAATGAGCTAACTGAAATGATAATTGAGTATATTAAAAACAAAGACTTGATAATTGAAGATTCTGATGAATATGAAGAGTTCAGACAAGAATTAAATAAAAAGTGTATAAAATTTGATGATTTATTTAAGAAAAGTTTACAAAAACAACTTTCAAAATTATATAACAAATTGAATTAGTTGGAGAAAAATTATGACTAAACCAGTAATTTCCATCATCATGGGCTCAAAATCCGACTGGGCAACCATGCAAAAAACAGCAGAAGTCCTAGACCGCTTCGGTGTAGCCTACGAAAAGAAAGTTGTTTCTGCCCACCGTACACCAGACCTCATGTTCAAGCATGCAGAAGAGGCCCGTAGCCGTGGCATCAAGGTCATCATCGCAGGTGCAGGTGGCGCAGCCCATTTGCCAGGGATGGTAGCAGCCAAAACAACCCTTCCTGTCATTGGGGTGCCCGTCAAATCGCGTGCCCTTAGTGGCGTGGACTCGCTCTACTCTATCGTTCAGATGCCGGGTGGCGTACCGGTTGCGACTATGGCTATCGGGGAAGCTGGTGCGACTAATGCTGCCCTCTTCGCCCTCCGTCTTCTTTCAGTAGAAGATCAGGCTATCGCGACAGCATTGGCAGATTTCACAGAAGAGCAAGGAAAAATCGCAGAGGAGTCTACAAATGAGCTCATCTAAAACAATCGGAATTATCGGTGGCGGTCAGCTGGGACAGATGATGGCCATCTCAGCTATCTACATGGGTCACAAGGTTATCGCTCTGGATCCTGTGGCTGATTGCCCGGCCTCTCGTGTGGCGGAAATCATCGTGGCCCCTTATAACGATGTGGATGCCCTCCGTGAGTTGGCAGACCGTTGTGATGTTCTCACTTATGAGTTTGAAAATGTCGATGCTGACGGTTTGGATGCTGTTATCAAGGATGGTCAACTCCCTCAAGGGACAGATCTGCTCCGTATTTCGCAAAATCGGATTTTTGAAAAGAACTTTCTCTCAAATAAAGCTCAAGTCACTGTAGCACCCTACAAGGTCGTGACTTCAAGCCAAGACTTGGTAGACATCGACCTATCGAAAAACTATGTTCTCAAGACTGCGACTGGTGGCTATGATGGGCATGGACAAAAGGTTATTCGCTCAGAAGCAGATTTAGAAGAAGCTTATGCACTAGCGGATTCAGCAGATTGCGTTTTAGAAGAATTTGTCAATTTTGACCTGGAGATTTCTGTCATCGTGTCAGGAGATGGCAAGGACGTGACGGTTTTCCCAGTTCAGGAAAACATCCATCGCAACAACATTTTGTCTAAGACTATCGTTCCAGCTCGAATTTCAGAAAGTTTAGCAGCCAAAGCCAAAGCAATGGCAGTGCGAATTGCTGAACAGCTTAATCTATCTGGAACCCTTTGCGTGGAAATGTTTGCGACAGCTGATGACATCATCGTCAACGAGATTGCGCCACGTCCACACAACTCAGGGCACTACTCTATCGAAGCTTGTGACTTTTCACAGTTTGACACCCATATTTTGGGTGTTCTCGGAGCACCATTGCCAGAAATTAAATTACATGCGCCAGTCGTTATGCTCAATGTCCTTGGCCAACACGTCGAGGCTGCTGAAAAATATGTCACAGAAAATCCAAGCGCCCACCTCCACATGTATGGTAAAATAGAAGCGAAGCACAACCGCAAGATGGGACATGTGACTTTGTTTAGTGATGAATCAGATAGTGTGGATGAGTTAGGGAAAGGGATTGATTTTTAGGACAAGTCTATGATACAAATAATCGTTAACGCTTTTGTTGAAAAGGATAAGACTGGAGCAGTTGTCGAAGTCTTGTTTGCTAGCAGTGATCACGAAAAGGTAAAGGCTAAATATGAAAAGCTAGTTGCTCTATATCCTGAAAACTATTTAGCAATTTATGATTTACCATTGGATACCGATCTCAATGAATTACTACACTATCCATCTGTGTTTATTGGAAAAGAGGAGTTTGAGTAGAAATCTTGGTTTACCTAGATAGCTTATTCCCAACAGCTTAAGAAGAAAGGAAAAATGAACAACATGATTAACCGTTACTCTCGCCCTGAGATGGCGAATATTTGGAGTGAAGAAAATAAATACCGTGCTTGGCTTGAGGTGGAAATCTTGGCTGACGAGGCATGGGCTGAGTTGGGGGAAATCCCTAAGGAAGATGTAGCTTTGATTCGTGAAAAAGCGGACTTTGACATCGACCGTATTTTGGAGATTGAGCAGGAGACGCGTCACGATGTGGTGGCTTTCACGCGTGCAGTTTCTGAGACGCTTGGTGAAGAGCGTAAGTGGGTCCACTATGGTTTGACTTCTACCGACGTGGTGGATACGGCCTACGGTTATCTTTACAAGCAGGCCAACGACATCATCCGTCGTGACCTTGAAAACTTCACCAACATCATCGCTGATAAGGCTAAGGAGCACAAGTTCACCATCATGATGGGTCGTACCCACGGTGTGCACGCTGAGCCGACAACTTTTGGTCTTAAATTGGCGACTTGGTATAGCGAAATGAAACGCAACATCGAGCGTTTCGAGCATGCGGCTGCTGGTGTGGAAGCTGGTAAGATTTCTGGTGCGGTTGGGAACTTTGCCAACATCCCACCATTCGTTGAAAAATACGTCTGCGATAAATTGGGTATCCGTGCTCAAGAAATCTCTACACAGGTGCTTCCTCGTGACCTTCACGCTGAGTACTTTGCAGTTCTTGCTAGCATTGCGACTTCTATCGAACGTATGGCGACTGAGATTCGTGGTTTGCAAAAATCAGAACAACGCGAAGTGGAAGAATTCTTTGCCAAAGGGCAAAAAGGTTCATCTGCAATGCCTCACAAACGCAACCCAATCGGTTCTGAGAACATGACGGGTCTTGCGCGTGTTATTCGTGGGCACATGATTACAGCCTATGAGAACGTTGCTCTCTGGCATGAGCGTGATATCTCTCACTCATCAGCTGAGCGCATCATCACACCAGATACAACCATTTTGATTGATTACATGCTTAACCGTTTTGGAAATATCGTTAAGAACTTGACAGTCTTCCCTGAAAACATGATCCGTAACATGAACTCAACTTTTGGTCTCATCTTCAGCCAACGCGCTATGTTGACCTTGATTGAAAAAGGCATGACCCGTGAGCAAGCCTATGACCTGGTGCAACCAAAAACAGCTTACTCTTGGGACAATCAAGTAGACTTTAAACCACTTCTTGAAGCAGACCCAGAAGTAACTTCACGCCTTACACAAGAAGAAATCGATGAGATCTTTAACCCAGTTTATTACACTAAACGAGTGGATGATATCTTTGAACGTCTAGGACTTGGTGATTAATTAAAAAAAGAGGCTGGGTATCCAGTCTCTTTAAAATCATAAAAACGCATATTATCAGGTGTTGAGAACCTTGGTAATATGCATTTTATTTTGGAAAGATTTATTTCTTTTTCTTCTGAAATTGAGTTTTATACTCAGCTCTCATTAGGTCTCTGGATATAAATCTTTCATTTTATCTTATTGAATCCATTCGCCGTCGGCATTTACAGCGTAGCCATCAATTGTTGTGTTGACAGCTAAGGCTCCTGAAGGGTATGAATAATACCATTTATCTTCAACTTGGAACCAACCAGTTTTCATTGTACCTGAGTTGTCAAGATAATACCATGTATCTCCTTGGTTGACCCAGCCGGTTTGCATGGCACCTGAGTCGTTGAGATAGTACCATGATCCACCTTGATCGATCCAACCAGTTTGCATAGCACCTGAGTTATCAAGATAATACCATGTACCATTTACTTTCTGCCAACCAGTTTTCATTACACCAGACTCATCTAGGTAGTACCATGCTCCGTCTTTAACCCAACCGGTCTTCACTTTATCTGCATGATCATAGTAATACCATTTGCTTTCAATTAATTTCCATCCAGGTTTACTATTTTTACCATCTGCTAATTGATGAGTGATTCCGTTAGCAGAGTTAGATTCAGCCTTAGGCCCGCTTTCAACAACTACTTTGAAAGGAGTTTCTGTTCGGCTAGGCTCTTCCTTAGGAATGTCTAGTCTAGGTTTTTCTTCTGCGATTGGAGCAAGGCCATTCTCATCGCCGACATGTGTAATTGGTGCTCCGAATTCCACAATTTGATCGACAGGTTCTTTGGTTACTTGACTATCTAGAACTGTTTCGCTGGCCTTTCCATTTTCAGTAAGAACAGATACGTAAGAAGTGCGTTCACCTAGAACTCCAGCTTTGACAACTTTTTCTTGGCCTGCTGGGAGATTCGGATTTTCTTTTCGAATGACTTTAAACGGAATGCTTTCTGTTTTCACAACTAGTTCAGGTTTGGTTTCAACGTTAGCAGCTAGTTCATTTTCATCTAGGCTTCCTGAATGAGTTGCAGCTGGTTTGAGGCCTTGAAGAGCGGCCTTGAGCTTACCTACTAGTGCGTCTAATTCAGCTTGTTTGCTGCGGTTGAGGTTAAGGTTCAGTCCATCTTTTGCTGCCTTGAGTGCAGCTAGGCTCTCTGTGCTGTATCCGTCTAAGTTTGTAGGAATTTTAGCTAATTCTTCGCGGAGAGCATTATAATTAGCACGGAAGTAGTCTTTGTTGTGGTCTGCAAAGGCAGTCATGAGTTCAAAGATTTCCTCTTCCTTGTACTCAGCGCTTGGTCTATCTGCCCAGATTGAAAGCATACTTCCAACTGTTGGAAGGTCAACTTCAGGATATTTGGTAGAAGCTAGTTGATTGAATGGAACTTTTCCAGAATTTTCAATTGCCTTTGAAAGAGGATAAGCTTCATCTTGTTTGTGATTTCCTAAAACATAGTACCAGTCACCGTTGGTATTCAAGAACTTATAGCCTTTGCTTGCCAGGTATTGAGGTGACGCAAGGTTGTAGCCCCACCAGCCTTTAGACCAGTAAGAAATCAAGACATCCTTAT
>CAURCY010000057.1:0-10110 GCA_963523355.1 uncultured Streptococcus sp. | reverse complement strand
TGAGCTGTTTTGGTGTATTAGCAATGTGGTCGTCTCCACGGATTACGTGAGAAATTTGCATATCATGGTCATCGATGACAACGGCAAAGTTGTAAGTTGGGTAACCATCTTTCTTTTGGATAACCCAGTCACCACCGATATTGCCACCTTCAAATTCGATATCACCTTTGACCATATCATGCCACTTGTAGATACCTGACTCATTGACAGCCAAACGAACAGTTGGAATGATCCCTGCTGCTTCACGTTCTGCGATGTAAGCTGCTTTTTCTTCTTCACTCATACCAAGGTATTCATTGATGTAGCGTGGTGTTTCGCCAGCTGCTTCTTGGCGTTCGCGTTCAGCTGCCAACTCTTCTTCTGTAACGTAAGATTTGTAGGCTTTTCCTTCAGCTAATAGTTGATCGATGTATTTTTGATACAAGTCCAAACGCTCAGACTGGCGGTAATTTTCATGTGTTTCTGGGCTTTCATCCCAATCCATACCTAACCAGCGAAGGTTTTCAAGCTGTGAACGTTCACCATCCTCGACATGACGTTTACGGTCAGTATCTTCGATACGAATGATAAAAGTTCCACCATGATGACGTGCGTAAAGGTAGTTGAACAATGCTGTACGGGCATTCCCGATGTGTAGTAGTCCTGTTGGACTTGGTGCGTAACGTACGCGGATATCTTTTGACATATCTTCTCCTATAAAGTCTCTAGGCGTCTGCCTTTTTGCTCTCTATATTATATCACAAGTCTTGCCAGAGTCCAATTTCTCTTTTCGAGAAAAAGCAAAAAGAGTGGTAAAACCACCCTTTTTATATCCTATTATAGACGAGCGTTGAGTTCTTTGCTCAATTCTTCAAATCCTGGTTTTCCAAGAAGGGCAAACATGTTACGTTTGTAAGCTTCAACACCTGGTTGGTCAAATGGGTTGATAGCATTCAAGTAACCTGAAAGGGCGATAGCCAATTCGAAGAAGTAGATTGTATAACCAAGAGTGAAAGCGTCTTGCTCTGGAAGAGTCACGTACATGTTTGGTACATCACCATCTGTGTGGGCAAGAAGAACACCGTCAGTCGCTTTTTTGTTTACAAAGTCAACGTCTTTTCCTTGAAGGTAACCAAGTCCGTCAAGGTCTTCTTCCAAAGTAGGAATGATCACGTTCTTACGAGGTTTGTCAACACGGACAACTGTTTCAAACATGATACGAGTTCCTTCTTGGATAAATTGACCCAATGAGTGCAAGTCTGTTGAGAAGTTAGCTGAAGTTGGGTAAATACCTTTTTGGTCTTTCCCTTCTGACTCACCAGCCAATTGTTTCCACCATTCTGAGAAGTATTGAAGTGATGGCTCGTAGTTTACCAAGATCTCAGTTGCATAGCCTTTACGGTAAAGAATGTTACGAACTGCTGCGTATTGGTAAGCTTCGTTTTCAGAGATTTTATCTGAAGTGTAGTCTTTGCGAGCTGCATTCGCACCTTCCATAAGGGCTTTGATGTCAGCTCCTGATGCTGCGATTGGAAGCAAACCAACAGCTGTCAATACTGAGAAGCGTCCACCGATATCATCTGGAACAACAAATGTTTCCCAACCGTTAGCGTCTGCTTCAACCTTAACAGCACCTTTTTGGCGGTCAGTTGTTGCATAGATACGTTTGTTGGCTTCTTCTTGACCGTATTTCTTAACCAAGAGTTCTTTGAAGACACGGAAAGCGATAGCTGGTTCAGTTGTTGTACCTGATTTAGAAATCACGTTTACTGAGAAGTCTTTATCAGCTACGTACTCTACCAAGTCAGCAAGGTAAGTAGATGAGATTGAGTTTCCTGCGTAAAGGATTTGTGGAGCTTTGCGTTCTTCTTTTGTTTGCAAGTTTGCAAAGTGGTGGTTCAAGAAGTCGATTGCTGCTTTGGCACCAAGGTAAGATCCACCGATACCGATCACAACCAAAACATCGCTGTCTGATTTGATTTGCTCAGCAGCTTTCAAGATGCGGTCAAATTCTTCGCGGTCGTAGTTTTCAGGAAGGTCCAACCATCCCAAGAAGTCGCTACCAGCACCAGTTCCTTTACGGATCAATTCATCTGCTGCTGTTACTTGTGATTGCATGTATTCCACTTCATGTGGTGCAACAAATTTGTCTAAAACTTTTGAATAATCAAATTTAATATGTGACATGTTATTCCTCCAATATTTCTTCTTTTCTATCATAACGCTTACCTTCGTTTTTTTCAAGTTTTTTTGTCGAATTTCTCCAATTTTTATCAGAATTCAAACGTTTGCGTAAAAATCCCACATTCAAAAAATTTTGAAAAAATAAAAGAAAGAACGACTAGATGTTCCAGTCGTTACAGTTCATTCAATAAATACTCAAATAATTCTAAATTGCCATCTTCTTCATTAACCAGAAACTCTGGATGCCACTGCAAACCGATAATGCGGTGCTCGTCGATAGACTCAATCGCTTCGATGGTTTGGTCTCTTGGATCAATAGCAGTTACACGGAAATTAGGTGCCAAATCTTTAATGCTTTGACGATGGACGGAGTTAACCTGACTTTCTTTTCCAAATAGCTTAGCCACCACGCTTCCTTCTACTGTCTCAATAGAGTGAGATGTTCCGAAAGGTAGTCCTTGCCAGTGACCTTCGATTTCTTGATTGAGGGTGCCACCAAAGGCAACATTGACAAGTTGGACACCGCGACAGATTGCCATAATTGGTTTATTCTGACGAAGCGCTTCCTTCAAGAGTGCCAATTCAAATTCGTCACGGACTAGATTGTAATCATCGCTCTCGATGGTCTTTTTCTCTCCATAAAATTGAGGATGAACATTTTGGCCTCCTGTCAAAATGAGTTTGTCAATCATTTCCACATAATCGCGTACAACTGACTCATCACCAACAGGAATGACTAAAGGGAGACCACCGACTTGACGAATGCTCTCTGCGAATCTACAAGATACAGATGAATGAATGTTTTTTCCTTCCGCGTCTACGGGACATAGATTTGCAGCAACTCCTACAACCGTTCTAGTCATGATGTCTCTCCTTTCGAATGTTAATACTCTTCGAAAATCTCTTCAAACCACGTCAGCGTCGCCTTACCGTACTCAAGTACAGCTTACGGCTAGCTTCCTAGTTTGCTCTTTGATTTTCATTGAGTATAACGATAGTCCTATCATATCACTCAAAATGACTTTCGTCTAATATGTTTTTTTTAAGGCTGTGATAAATATTTTTTATGGACAAGAAAAAGCTGCCCAAGGGGACAACTTTTTTCTTATTCAAAAACAAATTGATTGTGATAGAGTTCTGAATAGAAGCCACCTAGCTTCAAGAGTTCATGGTGGTTACCACGTTCAATGACTTCTCCATCTTTAAGGACAATAATCTGATCAGCATTGAGGATGGTTTTCAAGCGATGGGCAATGACAAAACTGGTTCTACCTGCTACAACTGCCTCCATGGCATGCTGAATCTTGCTTTCTGTCACCGTATCTACGTTTGAAGTTGCTTCATCGAGAATGAGAACTTCTGGATCTGTCATCAGGGTTCGAGCGATGGAAATCAATTGTTTCTGTCCTGTTGAGAAGATGCTCTGGTCATCATCTATAAGAGTATCGTACTTATCAGGTAAGCTTTCGATATAGTCATGAATATGGGTTGCCTTGGCTGCTGCCTCAACCATTTCCTGACTAGCATCTGGCACACCGAAACGGATATTGTCTCGAATCGTTCCGCTAAACAAGACCGAATCTTGCAAGACAATTCCCACCTTACTTCTGAGACTATCTAAATCATAGTCACGAATATCTTTCCCATCAAAATAAATCCCACCAGCATCAACATCATAAAAGCGATTGATGAGGTTCATAATAGTCGTTTTCCCTGACCCAGTCGGACCAACAACTGCTGTCATCTGGCCTTTAGGGGCAGAAATGCTCACATCTTTCAAAATAGGTTTACCAGGCAGATAAGAAAAATCGATATGACTGATTTCGACACCTTCTTGCAACTTAGTGAAGATTGGGGCCTTTTCAGGTCGGATTTCTTCCTCTGCGTCAAACATTTCCTGAATTCGTTCAGCTCCAGTAAAGGCCAACTGAAGGCTTCCCCAACTCGCTGCAACTTGGATAATAGGCTGGTAGTACTGCTGAGAAAATTGGGCAAACATAACAATCAAACCTAGGGCTGTACTTGTTTCAATAGGCTTATCATTCAAAAGTACAGCTGAACCAGCAAAGATGACGATGGCTGTGTTGACCAGACTCATCCCATTCATGACAGGGAAAAGAATTCCTGAGAACATCCTTCCTTTAAACGTCGCCTTGCGCACGCGCTCATTTTGTTCAAGAAATCCTGCCATCATATCCTCTTGAATTCCTTGCACAATCACGGCTTTTTGGCCTGAGATGCTCTCATCCATATAGGCGTTGAGCTTCCCTACCTCTTTCTGCTGGAGGTTGGTGTATTTGCGTGCCATTTTCACGATGAAAATCAGCATAAGGAAGGCCACTGGTGTGCTGGCAATGGTGATGAGGGCCAGCGTCACATTTCTCGAAAACATGACAAGAATCAGACCAATGTATAAAACAATATTGCTCATGACCTGAACCAGACTTTCATTAAAGGCTTGGAGGATATTATCCAAATCACTGGTAAAACGAGACAGGATATCGCCATCTTGTCGGCGGTCAAAGAAAGAAACCGTCAAACGAGCAAGCTTACCAAAGAGGCCTTTGCGCATCTCATTGGTCGACTCTGCAATCACGCGCGTCATGAGACACATGTATATCACACTGGAGATAAATAGAACCAAAACTAGCAGACCAAGATTGACCATGATTCCTGATAGACTTTGCCAAACAAGTTCTGGATTGCCATTTTGATAAGCTTGAACTAAATTAGCTAACTGCGTCACTGCTTGTCCAGAAAATACCGGAAAGAGGGCTTGGGCAAGAGTTGCCAGAACAATCATCAGGATAACAACTACAAATGATAGCTTATAGACTTTAAAATAATTCCAAAAAAATTGAGCTGTCTTCATTTTACTCCTCCTTTCCTTTCTGTGTTTCGTAGATTTCACGGTAAACAGCATTGTTGGCAACCAAGTCTGCATGCGTACCTTGACCAATCAATCGTCCTTGATCTAGAACCAAGATTTTATCTGCATGAACAACCGAGCTAATCTTTTGAGCGATGATAATGGTTGTCGTCCCCTTCAAGTCCTTATTCAAGGCTTCTTGAACCAGGCGCTCTGACTTAGCATCCAAGGCTGAGGTCGAATCGTCAAAAATCAGAATACGTGGATTGCTGACAATTCCGCGGGCAATCGACATCCTTTGCTTTTGCCCACCTGAGAAGTTGGTTCCCCGTTCCTCAACTGGACTTTCAAAGGTTTTCTCCATACGATGAATGAATTCACTGGCTTGGGCAATATTGGCTGCGCGCTCCATTTCAAATAGAGTGGCATCTCCCTTACCCTGTCTCAAGTTATCTGCAATCGTTCCACTAAAGAGAATGGCTCGTTGGAGAACGATAGAAACAGTTTTACGCAGGGTCCCTTCACTCACTTCTCGAATATCCTTGCCACCGATTTTGATAGATCCCTCCTGTGGGTCAAAGAGACGTGGAATCAATTGAGCCAAGGTTGACTTCCCTGCACCAGTCGCTCCAACTACACCAATCATTTGACCAGGCTCGATGGTAAAGGTCACATCTTTCAACATTGGTTCCTTATCCATTGGATAGGTAAAGGTCACATTTTCAAAGCTAAGGCTTCCAACTAACTCTTCATCTGGGACATCCTTGAAGGTCATAGCTGGCTCTGCGTCAAGAATTTCTCGAATACGCCGCATGGAAATCATGGCACGGCTGACAGAATTTCCCAAAAATCCAACCATAACAATAGTAAAGATAATCTGGCTCAGGTAATTGACAAAGGAAGCAATGGAACCAACAACAGACGGATCCGACTGAACCATCCCCGCAGCCAGCCAAATAGAGAGGAAGACAGCCCCGTAGCCGACCAACATCATGAAGGGTTCCACCACTGAAAAGGCATAGCCGATATAAAGATTTTGACCGAGAAGCTCGTCTGAGACCTCTGTAAACTTCGCAAACTGCTCTTTTTCTTGGACAAAGGACTTGACCACACGAACACCGCGTAGATTTTCCTTGGCGATAGCATTGATGCGCTCAAGAAGAGTTTGAAACTTGGCAAAACGAGGGCCCATCATTCCCATCATGACAGCAGTCAAGGCAAAAATCAAGATAACCATGAGAACAATCACCCACCATAGGGAGGGAAGGGTTTGAACCGCGAGGATAAACGAACCGATGAACAAGAGGGGAAGTCTGAAAAGAATTTGGAAGGTCATCATGACGACGTTCTGAATCTGGTTGATATCATTTGTCATTCGAACGACTAGATTTCCCGCATTAAATTGTTCAATATTGGCATAAGAAAAGGTTTGGATTTTACGGAAGGCATCCTCCCGAAGGTCGGATGAAACTCCTTGGGCAATATAGGCTGCAAGGACAACATTAAGACCACCAGCAACCAGACCAACCAAGGCGACACCAATCAACCAAGCCCCAATACTATAAATGGCTTCATATTTCCCAGCAAGGAGGGCGTCTAACACTTCCTGCAGATAACGCGGTTGCAGAAGTGAACTAGCAACCATCAAGCCTGTCATCAGGAGCGAAGCCAGGGCCTGCCACTTGTAGGTTTTTATTTTCTGAATCAGCATACTTTCTCCTTAAAAAATAGACAAAAGGGAGCGACAATGCGTCAGCTCCTTCTCATTCTGTTTGTGTGATGTTATTCTAGCAAAAAAGTGGGAACTTGTCAAAGAAGTCTCCTTGATACAGCAAGATTGACTAGTCATTCTTTCTTTATAATTTTTGTTTTAACTCAACCAAGACATTCATAGCCTGCATGGGTGTCATGTTGTAAATGTCCAATTTAGCTAATTCTGCTAGGATAGGATGCTCTTCTGCTGTATCAAAGAGTGAAATCTGTTCAGTGACGGCACTTGTTTGTCTAATGGGAGCAGGACTTTCTGTTCCTTGACTCTCTAGCTGGGTCAAAATCTTATCCGCCCTTGCTAAAAGGTCTGCTGGCAAGCCAGCAATCTTGGCAACATGGATACCATAGGATTTATCGGCTGGTCCTGGTTCAATCTTGTGAAGGAAGGTGACCTGCCCATCCTGCTCCAAGGTTGCCACGTGGACATTGACCAAGTGTTGTAAACTAGACTCCAGACTAGTCAACTCATGGTAGTGGGTCGCAAAGAGGGTCTTAGCTCCGATGTGCTCATGGATATATTCGATGATAGACTGAGCAAGAGCCATCCCATCATAAGTTGCAGTTCCACGTCCCAATTCATCAAAGAGAATGAGAGAGTTCTTAGTCGCATGCGAAATGGCATTGTTAGCTTCCATCATCTCTACCATAAAGGTTGACTGACCTGAAACCAAGTCATCTGCTGCTCCGATACGAGTAAAAATCGCATCAAAAATAGGTAAATAGGCGCTTTCTGCTGGCACATAAGAACCCAACTGGGCCATAACTGCCGTCATGGCTAACTGACGCATATAGGTTGACTTCCCACTCATGTTGGGCCCTGTAATCAGTTGAATACTGGTATCTTCTGCCATCTGAATCGTATTAGGAATATAGGTCTGAGCCCCCATAACCTTTTCAACGACAGCATGGCGCCCTTTCTGGATATCAATTCGCGAATCATCTCCGAATTCAGGTCGAATCAAATGCTGGGTTTCAGCAACAACTGCGAGACTTTGCAGGACATCAACTGTCGCAATTCCTTGGGCTAGAACCTGCAAACGCTGGATATACTTGCTGACCTCCTCACGAATACGCATAAAAATTTCGTATTCGAGATTGGCTGACTTCTCACGCGCCTCCAGCATATCTCCCTCGATACGAGCTAATTCTTCGGTTCCAAAACGTTCTGAGTTTTTCAGCGTCGCCTTGCGGAAAAAGTGAGCAGGCACATTTCCCAGTTGTGAATTGGTCACATGGAAATAGTAGCCATCCTTCTTATTGTAGTCAATCTTGAGCGTGCTGATACCAGAATTTTCTCGCTCCTTAGCCTCAATCTCAGCAATCCAGCTAGTCCCTTCTCTGAGAACGCGACGGTACTTGTCTAAAGTCTCATCAAATCCAGTCCGGATAATACCACCTTCCGTAATCACATGAGGAGCTTCAGGAGCAATCGCTGCGCTAATCAAGCTCTCCAACTCAGGGATTCCATCCAGTTGTTCGATGAGATAGGCTAGAGCAGGCTGTTCCATTCCCTCTAAAATCGCACGAATCCGTGGCACACTAGACAAGGTGGTCGCCAACTGCAAGAGATCCTTGGGATTTGTTTTGCCAAAAGAAACCCGACTAGCCAAGCGTTCGATATCATAAACACCCTTGAGACTGTCTGTCAAATCACTACGCTCAAAGAAATGGTCGAGAAAGACCTGCACCACTTCTTGACGTTGGACGATTCGTTCCTTATCAATCAGGGGGCGATGAATCCAAGACCGCAAGAGCCGCATACCCATAGCTGTTTTAGTTTCATCCAAAAGCCAGAAAAGACTACCTTGCTTCTTGCCTGAACGAGCATTCTCAACCAAATCGAGACTAGCCTTGGTCGCATAATCCATCTGCAAGAAATCCTTGATTTCATAGCGGATAACAGGTTTGAGGTGGTTCAATTCCCTCATCTGAGTCCGATGAACATACTGGAGCAACTTACTAGATGCCGCTTGCTCCACAGGTGCCAATCGTGAATCCAGTAAATGAAGGTCTTCAAAGCCTTCTTTTTCATAGGAAAGTACCAGATTCATCTGACGACTGAGGATTTGTTCCTCTTCCTCAGACGAGACATAGCCCAACACCACTTCTCGCGCCTTGAGATTGCGGATTTCCCCACAAACCAGCGTGAAATCCAAAAGACCTGTCACATAAAAGTCACCCGTCACCAGGTCCATATAAGCTAAGCCAAATTGACTGCCATCACGATCTATGGCAACCAAGAAGTTATTCTGACTGTCCGGCTTACTGCTATCGACCACTGTCCCTGGCGTAATGACCTGAACAACCTCTCGTTTCACAACCCCAACTGCTTGTTTAGGATCTTCCATCTGCTCTGCGATAGCTACCTTATAGCCCTGCTCAATCAAGACATCGATATACTGTTGGGCAGAATGATAGGGGACACCCGCCATAGGAATCGGATTGTCCGCATTCTTGTTGCGACTCGTTAAGGAAATTTCCAGAATCTGCGCAGCATTGACCGCATCCTCATAAAATAATTCATAAAAATCACCCATCCGAAAGAGCAAAAAAGCATCTGGATATTGCTTTTTAATATCCACATACTGTTGCATGCCGGGTGATAGCTTTTCTGTCGCCATTTTCCGTCTCTCCTTGTCAAAAATAAGTCTTGAGAGCAACTCCCAAGACCTTACTTATCTTTCATCAAATCTAGCAAACGATCTTCCATGAGTTTGGCAACGTGCTGGTCTCGACAAATGACCAATAAGGTATTAGCACCAGCAACTGTTCCTAAAATCCATTCATCCTTGTTTGCATCTACAATATTTGCCAAAACAGAGGCTTCTCCCAATTTGGTATGAAGTACCAAGGTAAACTCTGCTCTTGCAACACCTTCTAAATGATGAGACAAAAATTCCACCAAATCAATCTTTTCTGTCTCATTTGCTAGTACATAATACACCATATCATTTTTCTTGACCTTGGTCAAGCCGATTTCGCGCAAATCACGAGACAGGGTTGTCTGCGTCACAAAGACATTGTGCGCCTCCAACCGATCTTGAATTTCTTTTTGTGTACTTAATTTCTCCTCAGTAATCATTTTTTTTATTAACTGATGACGATCTCTTTTTCTCATAAAATCCTCTTATATGCATATTTATAACTAATTTTATAACTATATTATACCAAAAAAATAGGAGATTTCAAAAATTTTTTCTTCTTTCTTTAAAATTGTGATAAAATAGTAGAAAAGTCCAAAAAGGAGCTCTTAATGAATACAAAAGAATTGATTGCTAGCGAGTTGGCTAGCGTCATTGATAGCCTGG